>CAVGEC010000005.1:14137-51469 GCA_963628195.1 Bacteroidaceae bacterium | reverse complement strand
CTGACCATGGCGGAGTATTTCCGCGACCAGGAGCACAAGGACGTGCTGCTGTTCATCGACAACATTTTCCGTTTTGTGCAGGCGGGCAGCGAGGTTTCCACGCTGCTGGGGCGTATGCCCTCCGCCGTGGGCTATCAGCCCACGCTGGCCGGTGAGATGGGCGCGCTGCAGGAGCGCATTACGTCCACCAAGAACGGCTCCGTCACCTCCGTTCAGGCGGTGTACGTCCCGGCGGACGACCTGACCGACCCGGCGCCGGCCACCACGTTCTCCCATCTGGATGCCACCACGGTGCTGAGCCGTAAGATCGCGGAGCAGGGTATCTATCCCGCCGTGGATCCGCTGGAGTCCACCTCCCGCATCCTGGAGCCGGATATCGTGGGCGAGGAGCATTACAACATTGCCCGCGCCGTGCAGTCCACGCTGCAGAAGTATCGGGAACTGCAGGACATTATTGCCATTCTGGGCATGGAGGAACTCAGCGACGAGGACAAGAAGACTGTGGCACGGGCACGCCGTATCCAGCGGTTCCTGTCCCAGCCCTTCTATGTAGCGGAAAAATTCAGCGGCGCGCCCGGCGTGTTCGTACCCCTGCATGAGACGCTGCGGGGCTTCAAGGAGATACTGTCCGGCGCTATGGACGACTACCCCGAAGCGGCGTTCTTCAATGCCGGTACTATTGACGACGTGAAGCGCAAGGCGGAGCAGATGAAGAAAGGCGGCATGTGATGGCGGCCCTGTTCCAACTGGATATACTGGCGGCCAGCGTACCCTTTTTCCGGGGAAAGTGCGCATCGCTGGTGATCCCCACCACCGACGGAGAGTACGGCGTGCTGGCCGGCCACAGCAAGGCTGTGGGCGCGGTGTGCGCCGGTGAGGTGCGCTTTGAGACGGAGGACGGCGAGATGCGCCGCGCCGCCGTGGCGCCGGGGGTGTTCAAGATCGACGGCGACCGGGTGCTGCTGCTGCTGGACGCGGCGGAGCGGCCGGAGGACATCGATGTGAACCGCGCTCTCCGCGCACGCGAGGAGGCGGAGGAGCAGCTGCGGCAGAAGCGCAGCATGGCGGAGTATCAGATCGCCCAGGGCAATCTGGCCCGTGCACTGAATCGGCTGCGTGTCAGCGGAAGGATGTAATAAAAAAGAGACCGTTAGGCCACCTGGCCTAACGGTCTCTTTTTTATGTTCGGGGGGCGTGGTCTCTTGGGAGTGCGGCAGGATCACATATAAGGGGAGAATATGCGCTCTGCCTCGCGGCGTTACTCTATATTCACATAAATGACCTCAAGGTCGGAGCGGAGGGCGTATTCCACTGTGCGGCGGGTGCCGCCGTCCTGACCGTCGAATACGGCGATGAGCCGGGCGGCGTGGTCCACCATGTAGCGGTTGCGGCGCTGCATGCAGCCGGGGGAGTAGTGCTCCTGCACTACCGTTTCAAAGTCGCAGCGCTCTACGATGGTGTGCCAGCGGGCCTGTTGGACCGGTGACCAGCTTTCGCACTGGCTGGGGCAGGGGATGGCAGCCTCCAGGGTAATATCCGGATATCGGGAGCGCAAGGCCAGGACGATCTCGGCGCAGTAGGTATCCACGCCGCGGGCCATGCCGCAGATGAAGTGGCGGAAGCCGTCGTCACAGGCAGCGCAGACCGCCCGGTGCAGCCGCTGCTTCAGCGCAGCGCAGCGGGGATCGGATTCATCATAGCCCCAGGGAAGTTTTTCCGGGCGGTAGCCGGAAAAGCATACGGTCATCTGGCGTGCGGGCATGGGAGTCACCGCCTTTCTTACGATATATTGTATACGAAAGCGGGGCCGGTGTAAAGCCGAAAATCGGTATTGACTTCCATGGGACGGCGTGGTACTATAGCTGTCGAAAACAACCGCATATTTGTCTTCGGGGCGGGGTGAAAGTCCCCACCGGCGGTATAGTCCGCGAGCGGCGCTGCGCTGCATGATCCGGTGTGATTCCGGTACCGACAGTATAGTCTGGATGAGAGAAGGCGTGTATGGCATTTTGCGATGCTCTTTTTTGATGCGTACACCTTGGAAGGCAATTTTCCGGGTGTTTACCATCGAAAAGGAGTATTTTTTATGACACAAGCACAGAAAACCCATCACATGGCCGTGGCAGCGCTGCTGGCCGCCGTGGCTGCCGTATTGCAGTTCATTGAGTTTTCCATCCCGCTGATGCCGGCGTTCATCAAGCTGGACGTGTCCGATCTGCCTGCCCTGCTGGGGACGTTCTCCCTGGGGCCGGTGTACGGCGCGGCCATTCAGCTGGTGAAGAATCTGCTGCATCTGCCTTTCGGCTCCAGCGCCGGCGTGGGAGAGCTGTCCAACTTCCTGCTGGGAGCGGTGTTCGCAGTCATCGCGGGCATCGTCTACAAAAAGCACAAGAACCGGGGCGGGGCACTGTGGGGCTCCGTGGCCGGGGCCGCCGCCATGGCGGTCATCAGTCTGCCCATCAACTACTTTATCGTGTATCCGGCGTATGTGGTGCTGTACGGCCTGCCGCTGGAGGGTATCGTGGGGATGTATGAGGCGATCCTGGGTACGGTGGCCCACATTCCTACCCAGAATGCGCTGCTGAACTGCCTTATGGTGTTCAACGTGCCGTTTACACTGGTGAAGGGGCTGCTGGATGTGGCGCTGTGCTTTTTGATCTACAAGCCGCTGAGCCCGCTGCTGCATAAGTAAAAAGCGCAAAAAAAGAAAGCCCGCAGGGGCTTTCTTTTTATTGCGCTTTTTTCAGAGCGGATATATCGCGGGAGTGCGTACGCACAACGGTCTCCAACACATCCAGCTTATCCCGGAGCTCGTCCACCTATGCGGGGGCGACCATACGTTCCTCCATACTGTCCAGCTTCTCAAACAGCAGGTCCAGCTTGGGCGCGAGGTCACTTTCCACTATGACTTTCATCAGGTGGGTGATCTCTTCGTAGTCCTTCTTTTCCAGCATCGTACGCCGCCTCCTCCGCTTTTCCTTTGTACAGTATACCCAACGGTACGGCAGCTGTCAAGATTTTATCACACGCCCAGCTTTTCCAGAGCGGCCAGACGCAGGCAGGTGCAGAACACGGAGATGGCCTGTTCCAGCTCCGCCACCGGCGGCAGGGACGGGGCGATGCGGATGTTGCTGTCCTGGGGATCCTTGCCGTAGGGGAAGGTGGCGCCGGCGCCGGTCATGGTGACGCCGGCCTCCTTGCACAGGGCCAGGGTGCGCTTGGCGCAGCCGGGCATGGTGTCCACGCTGATAAAGTAGCCGCCCACGGGGCGCTTGTAGCCGGCGATGTCCAAGGGGGCGATCTCCTTATCCAGCGCATCCAGCACCGCGTGGAATTTGGGAGCCAGGATGGCGGCGTGCTGCTTCATCAAGGCCAGGGTGTGGGCCTTGTCCTTGAGGAACAGAACGTGGCGCAGCTGGTTGATCTTGTCGAAGCCGATGGTCTGGATGTTGATGAGCTTGGAGAAATAGGCGATGTTGGCAGCGCTGGCGGCCATGACGCCCACGCCCGCGCCGGGGAAGGTGACCTTGCTGGTGGAGGCGAACTCGTAGACCATATCGGCGTTGCCGTATTTCTCGCACAGGCCGATGATGTCGGGGAATTCCACATAGTCGCAGTCGAACTCGTGGATGCAGTAGGCGTTATCCCACATCAGCATGAAGTCGGGGGCGGCGGGTTTCATAGCGGCCAGGCGCTCGATGGTCCTGGAGGAGTAGACCACACCCTCCGGATTAGAGTACTTGGGGACGTTCCACATGCCCTTGACGGCGGGATCCTTGATGAGCTCCTCTACCTTGTCCATATCGGGGCCGTCGGCGGTCATGGGGACGGCGATCATCTCCACGCCGAAGTTCTCGGTGACTTTGAAGTGGCGGTCATAGCCGGGGACAGGGCAGATCCACTTGACCTTGTCCAGCTTGCACCAGGGCGTTTCGCTGTGGAGCAGGCCGTTGGTGAAAGCCTTGGAGACGGCGTCATACATCAGCTGCAGGCTGGCGTTGCCGCCCACGAACACCTGATCGGCCCGGCAGCCCAGAATGTCGGCAAACAGTGCCTTGGCGGCGGGGATGCCGGACACCTCGCCGTAGTTGCGGGTGTCGATGCCGTCGGAGATGAAGTCCTTCGGATCGGTCAGCAGGCCGAAGATGGGCGTGACCAGATCCAACTGAGCCTTGCCGGGCTTGCCGCGGGCCATGTTCAGGTTGAGGCCCATGCCCTTGAGCTTTTCGTATTCCGCCTGGACGGCGGCGTATTCGGCCTGACGCTCCTGCAGGCTCATGTCTGCATACTTTTTCATACGCGTTCTCCTTTTCCTCATTTTGGCCCCGGTCAGTGCCAATGTTTTCCGCAGAGGGACAAAAGCCGGGGGTAATGTACGCACAGTTCGTGCGGTTTTCTTGCGGACTATACTACACTATTTGCACAAAAATTGCAACCATGATTTGTGAATAACGCAGAAATAAAGCGCCTCGGCATGGGCCGGGGCGAGAGGTGCAGCAAAAAATGCCGCCGCGGGCAGGGGGAGAGGCACCGCAGCGGCAGAGAGGGGGATCATTCGGCAGAGGTGTTTTGCGCTTCCTTGGCCAGCAGGGCCTTCTTGGCCTCTACGGCGGACTGAGCGCAGCCGTACTCCCAGTTCCAGGGATCCTTGCGGCAGACACCGTCGGCAAAGGGGATGAAAATGGACAGCAGGCCTACGGCGGCCAGGATCCAGCAATACCACATGCCGCCCACGATGGCGGCAGGGCTGGTGCGCAGGGCATCGGAGGACACGGTGGCGTTGGCCAGGGCGGCGGCGCTGAGCAGCTGGGCGCCGTAGGGGATGATGCCCTGGAATACGCAGGAAAAAATGTCCAGCAGGGAGGCGGTACGGCGGGGATCCACCTTGTACTCCTGGGAGACGTCGCGGGCCATATCACCGGCCACAATGATGGCCACGGTGTTGTTGGCGGTGGCGCAGTCGCACAGGGACACCATGGCGGCGATGCCCACCTGGGCGGATTTGTTGCCCTTCATCACGCGTCGAAGCTTCTGGATGATCCAGGCGATACCGCCGTTTTTGGCGATGAGCTCCGACATGCCGCTGCACAGCAGGGTGAGGAAAAACACCTCATTCATGCCGGTGAAGCCGTCCCACACGCTCTGGGCGAAGGTGGCCACGGTCAGATCGCCGTAGAAGATGCCGATAAGACCGGCGGAGAAAATGCCTACGGTCAGCGACAGGAATACATTCAGGCCGCACAGGGCCAGCACCAGCACCAGCACATAGGGCAGGACCTTGATGAGATCGAAGGGCAGGGACTCCAGAGGCATGACCGTTTCGGGGCGGCCGAAGATCAGCAGGAGGACCAGGGTGATCAGCGCGGCGGGCAGAGCCACCATGAAGTTTACGCGGAACTTGTCGCGCATTTCGCAGCGCTGGCTGCGGGTGGCGGCGATGGTGGTATCGGAGATCATGGAGAGGTTGTCGCCGAACATGGCGCCGCCCACTACGGCGCCGATGGCCACGATCAAGGACAGGCCGCCCTTCTCGGCGACGCCCACGGCAATGGGAACGACGGCGGAGACGGTGCCCATGGAGGAGCCGGTGGCGGTGCCCATGAAGGCGGAGATAACGAACAGGCCTGCGGCCAGAAATTCTACCGGCACCAGGGACAATCCCAGGTTTACCGTGGACTCGCGGCCGCCCATGGCCGCCGCCACGTTGGCAAAGGCACCGGCCAGAATGAAGATCATCAGCATGGTGAGGATATCCACGTTGGCGGCACCCTTGGCAAAGGTGTCGAATTTTTCGTTGATGGTGCCCTTGAACATGATAAAGGCTACCAGCACCGCGATAAACATGGCGGTGACGGAGGGGAACTGGTAAAAGGCCATTTCGGCGCCCTTGATCTGGTAATAGATGCCCGCGCCCATATAGATGGCGATGAACACCGCAAAGGGGAGCAGGGCCAGACCGCTGGGATGCTTTTCGTTAAGGTTTTTCATTCTGTTTTCCTTTCTCTCTATCCTTGGCAGAAAAAGTCCGCGCTGCGAGAGCAGCGCGGGCGTTCGCAAGTCAGTATGGTATCGTATAAAGAAACTTTTGTCAACGGGTATTTTCAAAAAATGCGCCATCTGGTCATCTGAAAAAGTGATAGCAGAATCACGCGCGCCGGATGTCGTAGATATCTGTGCGGCGGGCGGAGAGAATAGGGAGCTGCTGCCGGACAGCGTCGACACGGGACATGTCCAACTCCGTGACGGCTACCTCTTCGCCGGTGCCGCACCGATGCAGCACTGTGCCCCAGGGATCGCAGACCATAGAGTGGCCCCAGGCCACATAGGAGGCTGCTTCATTCCGGGCGGGGGCGGCGCCCACGGTGAAGCACTGGTTGTCCACCGCACGCTGACGCAGCACCAGTTCCCAGTGGGCGGGGCCGGTAGTCATGTTGAAGGCCGCGGGGGCCAGCAGGACGCGGGCGCCCTCCAGGGCCATCAGACGGCACAGCTCCTCGAACCGCAGGTCGAAGCAGATGCACAGGCCCATTCTGCCCCAGGGTGTGTCGAACAGGGTGATGTCGCTGCCCGGTGACAGGGTGGCGGACTCGCGGAAAGACTGGCCTCCCTGCACGTCGATGTCGAACAGGTGCATTTTCCGATGACGGGCCACGCAGCGGCCCTGTGCGTCGAAGACGAAAGAGGTGTTGTAGACCTTGCTGCCGTCCAGTTCCGGGAGGGAGCCGCCTACCAGCCACAGGCCCGTCTCGCGGGCGGTGCGGGAGAGCATCTGATATGCCGGGCCGCCAGCGGCTTCGCCGTAGGCGCGGAAGCAGTCATTGTCGTAGGGGCAGCAGAACATCTCCGGCAGGATGGCCATGTCGGCCTGTACGCCGCAGAGCAGTTCCTCCGCATGGCGGAGGTTTTCGTTTTTATCGGCGGTGACCTGCATTTGGATCTGGGCCAGTTTCATGGGCGATCTCCTTAATATTCCCGCAGTACCAGCTCGGTAACGCCCTCACTGATGCTGACCAGGCGCTTGATCTGGGTACGCTTGTTGTATACCATCCAGAGCATGTCCCGTATGGCGGTGCCGCCCCGGTAGCCGTGGATAAGACGCAGGCGGTACACACCGCCGCCGCAGCGCCGCAGCGCCGCGTCGATGGCGATCTGCGCCTGGTATGTGTTCATGCCGTGGAGATCCAGCTCCATCACGCCGCCCACCATAATAGACACCTCCGAAGTTTTGCTGTACTCTATGATAGCGCAAAGACGTTGAGTTTGCAAGGCGGGAGTGGTATAATATCACTAAAATACAGCGCATTTGTGAGGCAATATGAAAATTCTGGTTCTTTCCGATTCCCACGGAAATGTGGACAATATGATACGGGCGGTGGAGGTGACAGCGCCGGATCGGGTGCTGCACCTGGGTGACTGTCAGCGGGATCTGGCGGCGCTGGAGCGGAAGTTCCCTGCCCTGCCTATGGAGGGCGTACCCGGCAACTGCGACTGGGGCAGCTGCGACCAGCCGGAGCGGCTGCTGGAGATCGGCGGCGTGCGCATTTTCCTGCTCCACGGTCACACCCGGAACGTGAAAAGCTCTCCCATGTCCGCCATGTATGCGGCGAAGGAATACGGCGCGCAGGTACTGCTGTTCGGCCACACCCATGTGTCGCTGGTGGACAACGACGGTACGCTGCTGACGCTGAATCCCGGCGCGGCAGGGGACCGGCTGCGGCCCACCTGCGGTGTGCTGACCATTGAAAACGGCAGGGCGGACGTGGGGACGCTGACGCTGTGAAAGGAGAGAAGACGATGTTCTATATTGGGTGCCACCTGTCCGCCTCGGACGGGTTTCTGGCTATGGGGAAGACGGCGCTGTCCATCGAGGCCAACACGTTTCAGTTTTTTACGCGCAACCCGCGGGGGAGCAGGGCCAAGGCCATCGACGCGGAGGATGTGAGCGCTTTTCTGACGCTGGCTGCGGAAAACGGTTTCGGTACGCTGGTGGCCCACGCGCCGTACACCATCAATCCCTGCTCCAAGGACGAACGGACGCGGGAGTTTGCCCGGATGACGCTGGCGGACGATCTGAAGCGGATGGAGTATCTGCCGGGGAATGTATACAACTTCCACCCCGGCAGCCACACCGGACAGGGTGTGGAAACGGGCATCGTCCAGATCGCGGAGACGCTGAACGCCATTCTGACACCGGAGATCCGCACCACGGTGCTGCTGGAGACCATGTCCGGCAAGGGCAGCGAGGTGGGCAGCCGGTTTGAGGAATTACGGGAGATCATCGACAGGGTGGAGCTGTCGGAGAAAATGGGAGTGTGTCTGGATACCTGCCATGTGTCCGACGCGGGATACGATATTGCCGATGATTTGGACGGCGTGCTGACGGAGTTCGACAGAGTCATTGGCCTGGACAGGTTGAAGGCCGTGCACGTCAACGATAGCCTGAACCCGTTGGGCGCCCATAAGGATCGCCATGCCCGCATCGGCGAGGGGTGTATCGGCGCGGAGGCGCTGGGCCGGGTGGTGCGCCATCCGGCGCTGCAGGGGCTGCCCTTTGTGTTGGAGACGCCCAATGAACTGCCCGGCTATGCACGGGAGATCGCGCTGCTGAAGTCGCTGAGGGAGGAATGAGCATGCTGCGTATATCGGCGCTGGTCATCGCGGCGGTGACGGCGGCGGGGTTGTATAAAAAGGCGTGGATCCGGGAGAAAAAGTGCCTGCGGGCTGGCTTTTTCGTATACTATACGCATCTGAGCAATCTCCTGGTGCTGGTATATGAGTTGGCGCTGGGTGCCAGCGGCCACGATCCGAACTGCGGCGTGTATCGGTGGCTCAGCGCCCCCGGTGTGGCGCTGAGCATGACGCTGTGCATCTATGTGACGCACCTGATCTATGCACTGGTGCTGATCCCGCTGGCGAAGCGCGACAACGATGAGGCGTGGCTGCGGGGGAAGTACAGCTTTGCCAATGTGTGCGTGCATTACATCGTGCCGGGGCTGGTGGTGCTGCAGTGGCTGCTGTGGCAGGACAAGACGGGGCTGAGCGTACGGCACGCCCTGTGGTGGCTGGCGCTGCCGTTGGCGTATTTTGCATTTGTAATGCTGCGGGCGCGGACGGGAAAGCCCATCGGGCTCAGCGACAAGCTGTACCCGTATCCGTTTCTGGACTATCCGGCGCTGGGTGCGAAGCGGTTCTGGCGGTGTGTTGTGGGGCTCCTGACAGGGTTCTTCCTGCTGGGCCTGCTGTTTGTGGGGATCGGGCATTTGATGCCGTAAAAAAGAACCTTCCTTAGGCCATCTGGCTTAAGGAAGGTTCTTTTCATGTAAACAGGGCCCAGGGGTAGGTGGACGGCGGGGGACAGGTGATGTCCAGGGGCTGGCCGGTGACGGGATGAGTCAAAGCCAGATGATACGACCACAGGGCGGGGGAGCAGTCAGCCTTGCTGCCATAGCGAATGTCGCCCAGCAGGGGCAGGCCGCGGGAGGAGAACTGCACTCTGATCTGGTGGGTGCGGCCTGTGTGCAGCTGGATTTGCACCAGGGTGAGGCCATCTTTTTTGCCCCGGACGGAATAACTGAGAGAGGCCTCGCGGACGCCCTTGCGCATGCGTTTGACCACATAGCTCTTATTGTGAGAGGCGTCACGGAACAGCAGATCGGTGAGGGTGTCGGCATCTCTTTCCGGCGTGCCCCGAAGAACGGCCAGATATTCCTTGGTGACGCGGTGCTCGGCAATGGCGGCGGTCAGCCTGCCGGTGACCTCCCGGCGGCGGGAGAACAGCATCACACCGCCCACCAGCCGATCCAGGCGGTGGACGGTGGCGATATAATCGCTCTTTCCCTGGGCGCGGTAGTGTTCACGCAGCAGGGCGGGCATGCAGGCACCTGTGTCGCTGTCCTCAGACAGGACGCCCACAGGCTTGACGCACACCACCAGGTGCGCGTCCTCGTAGAGAATACGGATGGGTTCCATATCAATGGCGGCGTCCGCGATAGGAGTGGTGGTGATACTGCTTGCTGCCGGGCTTGCCATAGCGACGGTTGCGGCCGTACAGGCGGAACCACAGCACCAGGGCCGCGGCCAGCACAAGCAGAGCGATCACGGCGATGCGCGCCGAGCGCTGGGAGAAAAACTCGCCGATAGCATGACGGGCGGACAGGAAGCGGCTGGCGGACACGTCGGCCACCGCCAGCAGAGGCACGGTGACATAGTCTGTGCCGCCGTAGCTGATAGTGATCTCGCCCAGACGGTCGCCGGCGGCGATGGGGGCCAGGGCTGTCTCGTTATCCAATGTGACGGTGCGGGTGAGGTCGCTGACATCCAGGTCTTTGGGCAGCATGGCCTCGGCGTTTTCCGCCGGGTGCACCGCCACGGTAGAGACCTCCTTGCTCAGGGCCACGGGGACCTCCTGGATCAGTTCATTCTCATCCAGCACCTGCCGGGCGGCGAAGTTGTCAAAGCCCCAGTCGAACAGGCGGGCCGTCTCGGTAAAGCTTTCGACGATATAGCCGGAGCCGTTCTCCTTTTCGACTCTTTCCGCGCCCAGCACCACACTGATCAGCGTGCGGCTGCCCCGAACGGCGGAGGATACCAGACACTGGCCGGCGGCATCGGTGCTGCCGGTCTTGATGCCCTGGGCGCCGGAGTAGAGATAGCCCGCCAGACGCCAGTTGGAGATCAGAGCGTTGGTGCTGTGCAGCACGCGCTCCTCCTCGGTCTTGTTGGTGGGTGGTATCTCATAGGACTTGGTGTTCACCATGGTCATAAAGTCCTCGTGCTTCATGGCCTCGCAGGTGATGAGATACAGATCCCAGGCGGAGGAGTAATGGCCGGACTGGGTGAGGCCGGTGGTGTTGGCAAAGTGCGTGTTTTTGCAGCCCAGCTCCTGGGCCCGCTGGTTCATGCGCTCCACGAAGGCATCTACGCTGCCGCAGACCGTCTCGCCCAGAATGTTGCAGGTCTCGTTGGCGGAGATGACCAGCATGCAGTACAGCAACTGCTCCACCGTCAGCGTTTCGCCCTCTACGATGTCGGCGGTGCTGCCGTCCTCCGGCAGGCCGCGCAGGGCGCTGGCGCTGGCGGTGACGTTCTGATCCAGCCGCAGCTCACCGCGGTCAATGGCCTCGAACACCAGCAGGGCGGACATGATCTTGGTGGTGCTGGCGATGGACAGCTCATCGTGGGAATTCTTGTCATAGAGGACGGTGCCTGTCTCGGCCTCCACCAGCAGCGCGGCCTTGGCACGGATGTCCGGATCCTCCAGAGCGGCGGCGGGAACGGTCAAAATACCGCACAGAACGGCGGCGGATAAAAAAACAGCAATAAAACGGCGGATTTTCATGTGACTTTTTCTCCATGTATGCTATAATATAGGGGGACGGCCCTGCACCGGGTGCGGAGCCGGTATGTCCGAACTCTATTATAAGCAAAAGAAGCGGGGGAGTCAACTGTGGGAAAGCGGATAAAATTGACAAAGACGGATGGCTATCTGCTGGGACTGACGGCGCTGTTTATCGCGGCGCTGGCACTGACCTGGCTGGCATCGCCCCGGCAGGGAAACAACGGCTATGAGATCACCGCAGAGCCGATCAAGGGGGAGGAGACGGTGCAGCCGCTGGTGGTGAACATCAACACTGCCGGTGTGGAGGAGCTGGAGAGCCTGCCGGGTATCGGCCAGGTGCTGGCCCAGCGCATCGTGGACTACCGCGAGGCCAACGGGCCCTTCCGCAGCGCGGAGGATCTGACGCAGGTGGAGGGTATCGGCCAGGCCATTTTAGAGGGAATGCAGGAATACATCGTAACGGAGGACGCACACGAATGAAAATACTGGTAGTAGACGACGAAAAGCTGCTGGTCAAGGGCATGAAGTTCAATCTGGAGAACGAGGGGTATGAGGTGATGACCGCCTACGACGGTGCGTCCGCCGTGGAGCTGGAAAAGAAAGAAAACTTCGACTTGATCGTCATGGACGTGATGATGCCCGGCCTGTCCGGCAGCGACGCCTGTATGAAAATACGGGAGTTTTCCGAGGTGCCCATCATCATGCTGACGGCCCGCAGCGAGGACAGCGACAAGCTGATGGGCTTTGCCTGCGGCGCGGACGACTATGTGACGAAGCCCTTCAACATTCTGGAACTGAAGGCGCGGATCCGGGCGCTGCTGCGGCGCTCCATGAGCAGCAGCCAGACCAGCCAGAACCGGCAGCGTGCGCCGCTGCTGACCGTGGGTGAGCTGAGCCTTGACACGGAGCAGCGGGTGGCTGTCCGGGATGGCAAGACCATCGATCTGACGGCCAAGGAGTACGATCTGATCGAACTGCTGATGAAGAACCCCCGGCGGGTGTACAGCCGCGAGAGTCTGATGGATCTGGTGTGGGGCTACTCCTACGCCGGGGACTACCGGACGGTGGACGTACACATCCGGCGCCTGCGCGAGAAGCTGGAGCCGGATCCCGCCAACCCGGTATACATTATGACAAAATGGGGAGTTGGTTACTATTTTAAGGGAGAAGAGCAGCCCACCGTGTGAGACGGAGGCGATCAATACAGAGCAGGGCGCACAGACGCAGTCCTTCTGGCAGCGCCTGCGTCCCGCCATGCGCAGGGTGCGTGGCAAGGCCACACTGCAGCTGAAATTCAGCCTCAGCTATATCCTGGTCATCGCGGCAGTGCTGATCCTGCTGAACTCCTACCCGCTGCTTGTGAGCCAGAATCTGATGGTGACCTCCAACCAGAATAATCTGAAAAGCACCACCAAGGTCATAGAGTCGGCGCTGATGGGATTGGAAAAGCTGACGGTGGAGAATGTGCAGACGGCGCTGGAGGGCCTGGACGAGTCCGGCGCGGCCCGCATCATGGTCACCAACAGCGCCGGACTGGTGCTGTACGACACCCGTCAGGGCAGCAACGCCGTGGGCGAGTACGCACTGTACTCCGTGGTGGCGGTGGCCCTGCGGGGCCAGGATGCCAGCTATTGCAGCTATGACGGCACGGCGTTTCTCAGCCGCGTGGCCACCCCCGTGGTGTACCACAACCAGATCGTGGGCGCGGTGTATGCCTACGACTACGACACGGAGCAGGCGGAGCTGCTGGAGACGTTCCGGCACAACCTGCTGATCATCTCGCTGCTGATCGCCCTGCTGGTGGCGGGGCTGAGCATTCTGCTGAGCCGGATGCTGACACGGCAGATCAGCGGACTGCTGCAGGCCATCCGCAAGGTGCGCGAGGGCGCGTACAGCCACCGGGCGGACGCCAGCGGCACCGATGAGATCGCCCAGATCGCGGCGGAGTTCAACAGCCTAACAGACCGTCTGCAGACCACGGAGAGCGCCCGGCGGCGCTTTGTGTCGGACGCGAGCCATGAGCTGAAAACGCCGCTGGCGGGCATCCGCCTGCTGACAGATTCCATCCTGCAGACCGACCACATGGACGAGGAGACCACCAAGGAGTTCGTCACCGACATCGGGCGGGAGGCGGAGCGCCTCAGCCGTATCACCGAGAACCTGCTGCGGCTGACGCGGCTGGACAGCGGCGTGGTGCAGCAGCCCTATCCCGTAGCGGTGGGGCCGGTGCTGGAGCGGGTGGAGCGTATGCTGACCATGGTGGCCCAGGAGAAGGGCGTCACCGTGTCCGGCAGCGCCGACGAGGACGCCGTGGCCCTGGCCACCGACGACGATGTACATCAGATCCTCTACAACCTTATGGAGAACGCCATCAAGTATTCCACCGCCGAAAACGGCTTTGTCCGGGCGGAGGCCCATGTGGCCGGAGACAGTGTGGTGCTGACGGTCAGCGACAACGGTATCGGCATCCCGGACGAGGATCTGCCCCACATTTTTGACCGTTTCTACCGCGTGGACAAGATGCGCTCCCGCGAGGTGGGCGGCACGGGCCTGGGCCTGTCCATCGTGAAGGACACCATCGAGAACCGGGGCGGCACCATCTCCGCCGGCCACGGGCCGGACGGCGTGGGCACGGTGTTTACGGTGCGTCTGCCGTTGGCGGAAGGGGGCGACGAGGCATGAGAAAGCGTATACTCTCCCTGCTGCTGGCGCTGCTGCTGGCGCTGGCGCTGTGCGCCTGCGGCGCGCAGACGGACACGGCGCCGGAGGGCGGCAGCCTGCGGCTCTACGGCCTCACCGATCTCAGCGCGCAGAACAAGCCCGCCGGCGGCGGCGACGCCGTGACCGGCGTGGCCATTCCCTGGACGGAGATCACCGCCGGTGAGCGCGGCCGGCAGCAGCAGGCGCAGTACATCATGGAGCTGCTGCTGGGCGGCTGCACGGCGGAGGGCTTCATCTGCCCGGTGCCCACGGGGACGGGCCTGCTCAGCTGCACTGTGACCGGCGGCACGGTGTCGGTGGATCTGAGCAGCGAGTATAACCAGCTGATCGGGATAGACCGCACCATCGCGGATTACTGCATCACCCTGTCGCTGATGCAGCTGGACGGCATCTACGCCGTGCGGCTGACGGTGAACGGCGAACTGCCGGCGGACCGGGACAGCGAGGTATACACCTCGGAGGAGGTGCTGCTGACCAGCCCGGACGACGTGGTGCGGACGGTGAAGGTGCAGCTGTACTTCCCCAACAGCGCGGGTGAGCTGGTGGGCGAGGAGCGCCGCCTGACCGTGTATGAGGGCGAGACGGTGGCCCAGGCGGTGGTGAAGGCGCTGACCGAGCGGCCGCTGGACAGCTACGCCGACCTGTACCCGCTGCTGCCGGAGGGCTTTACGGCGCTGAGCGCCAGCACGGAGGCGGGCGTGTGCTATCTGAACCTGCCGGGCAGCGTGACGGCGCTGCTGCCGGACGATGCGGAGGCGCAGACGCGGATGATCCAGGGGCTGGTGGACTCGCTGTGCTCGCTGGACGAGGTGACGCAGGTGCAGCTGATGCTGGACGGCGAGTACCAGCTGATGCTGGGCAGCGTTCCCATCAGCCGGCCCATTCTGCCCACCGAGGGCGCACAGACTGCTGCGGAATAGTCAACGACAGCCGGACTTTTGCACAAAAAGTCCGGCTGTTTTTGTGTATTCGCCCTAAAAAACCGGGACTATGCACCCAGCATATTGTTTTTCCTGACGGCATGTGGTATAGAAAGGGTGTTACTGTGTGATGCCAAGGAGCCGGGGCTCCTTGCGCCGTTTCAGGCACGCCTGAAACGGGCGAAGCGGGCATCGAATAAGAAAACGGAGAAGGAGAGAGCGGTATGAAAAAAGTGATCAGCCTCCTGCTGGCGCTGGTGATGACGCTGAGTTTGTGCGTGAATGTGTGGGCAGCGGGGGACGGCAATGGCCCACCGGCGGGGCAGGATGAACAATATGCCCCATTTGCTGATGTGGTGGATGACAAGGCCATAAGCTTTTTGACGAAGTGGACAGAATATGGGGTGTCCGTTGACGACAATAGTGTGCGCTATTTCTATTTCAATATTGTTGGAGTAAATGTAGAGTATAGTGATAGTGGAGAATATTGTTATTGCGTGGATGAGGAATCTTTAAATAATTTGAAGGCTGCCCTTGCTGCGTATGACGCTTTGGGGAGTAGCAAGGCAATTTTGGCAGAACACACCGTTTATGATGGGGAAGTTCGTCCCAGTACGGAAGAAGACGACCTCGATGAGGCGAAAACGACTGTCGGCAACATTATGGAGAGATTTTACCGCCCCATGATTGTGCGCGAGGTCAACAATGGGATAAAGCCGCGCGGCACAGCGGCCAGCGTGGATGAATTGACCGGGCCGGCAGCCGCTGTGACGGCAGCGAAGGCTTTCTTGGAAGAGTATATTACGCTGTCGCAGTTAGAAAGCGGTAAAGGACTGGATGCGGCACCGAAAAAGGCACCCTTTGACCAAAAGGATGCATCTGGTTATGCAGCGAAATTGAAACAAGCAGTTGGCGAATTGTATGATGCGTATGAGGCTCTCTCTTATGATGCACGTCTCGTATTGGACGAACTGAGCCTGTCCGATGGTGTGCAGAAGTGCTTGTTTAGTGATCGTATACAGGCGTTCTTGGAGATGGCTAATCCACAGGAACTGGGCAGCAATGGATATGAAAGCCTAACGACGGACGCAAAAGAATTCTTTGACAAGTACTTTAATTATTATAGTAACGGATTTATCAAGCCAAAAAATGGTGAGAACGTTGCAGAGTATGGTGGAAGTGGAATTACAAAGAATGTGGCCGTTGTCCGCAGAGCGGTGAATGGATTCCTCAATGAAATGACAGATGAGATCGAGACTGAACTGAATCAATTGGCGGTATATTTTCCGGGGGGACCGAATGGAAAGGCTCAGGTGCGTTTTAACGATTTAATGGCTACCTTTATGAGGTGGCTGGAAAGAGAGTCTACACAGGAATTGGAACTGCGTGAGGCGGGGTATAGTGCGCCTGAGATGGGCACTGACTTTACCGTTACTTTCCCGAAATCGCTCAAAAATGGGGATAACGGCGACTATACCTACACCTATACGGATGGCGTCTTGACCATCAATGTGAAAGAGGGAAGCGCAGAGAACTGGATGAAAGCGGCAATGGAAATGCCGCAGGGTAAGGGAGACGGAATATATATTACGCTGAACTTTGAGAACAAGGATAAAAACTCTCAAGGGGCGACGATGACAGGAAACGGCGTTGGTGGTGCATGGACACAGTTTGTTGACGGTACGGTGGAGCTGCATTCGTGGACGGCTGTGAGCAATATGCAGCAGATTGCGTCCGTGAATACGCAGGATGGCAAAATGACCATCACGCCGCTTGCTCGTTATAGCGGCAATCGTATGGTGGTCGTATGGGGGGGGAAGGACGCCGATGGCAGATTGACGGAAAACTCCAGGAAGTTCATGGTCAAGATGATTGTGAACGTGGAAGAGTTCAGTCATCAAGGGCTTGCTCCGGAACAGTGGAGTATATCGCCGAATCGTATTCATGTAGATCTTACTCAAAAAGCCCTCTGGCAGGAGGAAAAAGACTGGGATATGCTGACAGTGCGTGCAGCATCCGGTAAGTCCATTCATGCAAATGTAAAGGACACGAGTAGTCCGATTGGAGTTTTCTTTGTAGACCGGCCCGGCGACGGGTATACGTTGGATTGGAGTAATTGCAGTGTCGATAATGGCAACCCAATTGACGGAACATTCGATAGTAGTCAGGGAGTATACAAGATTAAGTTGAGTGCGTTCAGGGATGACAAAGCGAACGAGTACTGTGGCGGTGAAGTACACTACAAGTTGGTATGGGTAAAATCCAATGAAGTGACTATTGAAGAGTACTTGACCGTAAAACTTGCCGAGGGAACGCCAAAGCTGTCGGAACTGGGCAAGTATAATACGAATGCGAATGTAGGTGATGCGGAAGTCAAGGCTGTGCCGGTGGAGAATGCCAAAGTAACGGCGCCATCCAATTCCGGGATGCTGATAGATTATAAATCTGCATTGGGATACTTCTATACATCGTTTGGGGGAGAGAAATTACCCTCATCGGATGAATTGAAGACGAAAATCACCATTGAACCTACGGGTTATGATAAGGTTGTATATTACCGGGTACGCGAGGGCGATGGTGATCGTGACCTTTCTACACTGAGCAGCAGCGATGTGCAGAGCCTGGTAGAGGAGTTCAAAACTGAGGAGACATATAGCCTCAGTGCTCTGGAAAGACGCAGCATTGATATGGTGGCGTGCGACACACTCAAAACGCATAACGGAACTATTACGGTATATTTTGCAGCAACGCAGCAGTATCGTTGGAAAGTGGTACAGTGGCTGAACGAAAGTAAGGAAGTAGTTGGATATACCTACATTTACGGACAGAACGGCGCGTTTGTGAACACGGTAAATACACCGGCTGTCAGCAGCCCGGATCAAGTGCAGGCGGAGAATAAGAATAAGCCGTTTGTGATCGGGGGTGGATTCAACTTTGAATGTGAGCAGTTCCCTCAGGACGGCAAGGTGTATGAGAAATATTTCCAGTTAGGCGTTTGGGGCGAAAATCTGCCGCAGGATGGGAAATATTATGAAGTGTACATGCCCTATGAGTACTTTGGCATAACGGGAGGATATGAGGAAGCAAAGCAGTACAAGGCTAAACCTGTTATTCGGCACTATGATTATGCCAATGTGTGGCGCGAGGATATTGAAGGTGAGTATACCGAATACGGTATATATTTCAAGACAAAAGATTTCTCCCCCTTTGTTATTTCTTGCGATCCCACAAGGGAGACTCCGTTGCAGCCGGATAGGCCCTACTACAGCGGCGTGTCTACGCCGACCATCTCCGCGGTCAAGACGGCTGACGCCGCCAGGAGTGCCACGGATTACACCTCCGGCATCTATGGCCTGACGTTCCGCAGCACCGCGGCGTTCAGCACGTTCAAGGGCGTGCAGGTGGACGGAAAGACCATCGCGGCGGCCAACTACATCGCCGAGGACAACGGCGGCATCGAGGTCTATCTCAAGGCCGTGTATCTGCGGACGCTGAAAGATGGGCGGCACACCGTGACCATCCTGTCCGACGCGGGCAATGTGACCATGAACTTCACCATCGGCGGCGTGGACAGCCCCACCACCTTTGACGCGGGCATCGCTCTGTATGTGGGCATGGCGCTGACCTCCGCCACCGGCCTGGCCTGGGTAGGCAGAAAGCGCAGCTGACGCAGAAAGAAGCACCCGAAAGGGCAATGTCATAAAATTAAGGACCGGGCCATCTGGCCCGGTCCTTGATTTTAACTCCCGATTCTTTTATGTGTTCCCCGTCCTGCCCGGCCATTTGCTGCGGCACTTGCAAAGGGCGGGCACATTGTGTACAATAGGGGGCAGAATTACAGCGGGAGGTGCGGGAAAATGACGCTGCAGCAGTTGAAATATGTGTCCATGGTGGAGCGGTGCGGCTCCTTCAGCAAGGCGGCGCAGAAGCTCTACGTCTCGCAGCCCAGTGTGAGCAATCTGGTGCACGCGCTGGAGGAGGAACTGGGCATCGTCATTTTCCAGCGCTCGTCCACCGGCGTGGTCATCACCAACGAGGGGCGTGAGCTGCTGAAGCTGAGCCGCAAGCTGCTGCGGGACGTGGACTACATCGAGGAGTATTTTCACGGCACGGTGGACAGCGGGCGGACGTCGCTGTTCGTCAGCAGTCAGCACTACGATTTCGTGGTAGCGGCCTTTGAGGAGTTTGTGAGCGGGCTGGATGAGGAGCGCTACACGCTGGGGCTGAATCAGAACCAGACGGCGGTGGTTATCGATGATGTGCGGCGGCAGTACAGCGACCTGGGCGTGCTGTTTTTGTCGGACGTGAACCGGCGGCATATGGAGAAAACGCTGGAGGACAACGATCTGGAGTTCCACCCGCTGCTGCGCTCGAAGCCCCATGCCTTCATGGCGCACAGCCATCCGCTGGCGGGGCGGGCGTCTGTGACGCCGGAGGAACTGATGGACTATCCCTGCATCGTGTACGAGCAGAGCGCCGACTCACCGGCGTTTTATTCCGAGGAGATGCTGCTGCCCAATTTCTATCCCCGCAAGACGGTGTATATCAGTGACCTGTACGTCAGCACGGCGCTGATGCGCGGCTGCGATGCCTACGACATCGGCACGGGCGTTATCTCGCCGCGGTTGGCCCGCGAGGTGGCCTGTGTGGCCATTGACACGGAAGACACGGTGGATATCGGCTGGATCGGCATACGGGGCAAGGCGCTGCGCCCGGTGGAGCAGGAGTTCCTGCGCCATCTGGAGCAGCAGCTGCAGATGGCCAAAACTTGAGGCTATGGGCGGTCATAGCTTCCCGGTATTTCCGCAAAAAAGAAAAGTGTGCTATGCTGAACGCATGAAGTGACATGCGTTCAGCGTTTTATTTTAAGGAGGGTATACCATGAGTCAGTTGATCATGAAGCATCCCGATTTCGAGCCCGAAAGCGTAGGCTTTGACACCGCCGAGGTGCATGCCGGCGAGCCCCGCGATCCCTACGGTGCGCTGATCCCGCCGATCTATCAGACATCCACGTTCTATTTTGACTCCACCGACGAGGCCGCCAAGGCCTGTGACGACTACGCGGAGAGCTTCGCCTACAGCCGCATCACCAATCCCAGCCAGGACTATCTGGAGCAGAAGCTGGCAGCGCTGGAGCACGGCGCGGGCGCAGTGGCCTATGCCTCCGGCATGGGCGCGGTATCCGGCGCGCTGTTCGCGGCGCTGCAGTGCGGCGACCACGCTATATTTACCCGTGCCAAATACTCCGGCACCGAGGACGTGACCAGCGACTGGCTGCCCCGGTTCGGCATTGAGCACGACGTGTTCGACGCCGCGGACATCAGCCAGCTGGAGCCCCTCATCAAGCCCAACACCAAGGTCATCTATGTGGAATCCCCCGCCAACCCCACCATGGTGCTGGTGGACATCGCCGCCGTGGCGGAGATCGCTCACCGCCACGGGGCAAAGGTGTTCGTGGACAACACCTTTGCCACCCCCTATAACACCCGCCCGCTGGAACTGGGCGCGGATGTGGTCATCCACAGTCTGACAAAGTACATGGGCGGCCACGGCGATATTCTGGGCGGCGCGGTGGTATCCAACGACACGGAATTCCTGCGCCAGTGCCGCCTGGGTACGCTGATGCACTTCGGCGCGGTCATCGCGCCTTTCACCGCCTTCCTTGTGTGCCGCGGACTAAAGACGCTGGGCGTTCGTATGCGGCAATACAACGAGAGCGCCTTAAAGGTGGCGCGCTGGCTGGAGGCCAATCCCAAGATCGAGATCGTCCGCTATCCCATGCTGGAGAGCAACCCCCAGTACGACATTGCCAAGCGCCAGATGAAGGGCGGCAGCGGAATGCTGTCCTTCGATGTGAAAGGCGGGCTGGAGGCCGGCAAGAAGTTCATCAACAGCCTCAAGCTGTGCACGCTGGCGGTCTCGCTGGGAGACACAGAGACGCTGGTGGAGCAGGCTGCGGCCATGACGCACACCATGATCCCCCGCGAGGTGCGCGAGGCCGCGGGCATCACCGACGGCATGATCCGCATGTCCGTGGGCCTGGAGGATCCGGACGATATTATCGCCGATCTGGCCCAGGCATTGGAAAACGTATAAGCTTTACTTCTATGATCCCCTCCGCACGGGCCGTCCCGGCCTGTTCTTCCGCAGGCATTCTCTCCACCCTCTCCTATGCGGGGCGGCCCGTGCGCTTCCTTCTTCTGCAAGATGCTCCGGCTCTATCGGAGTTCCATCTGTTTTTCTCCTCACACGGAACAGCCCCCGGCTTTGCCGGGGGCTGTTCCGCGCCGTAGAAGGAAGGGCGGCGGTCGGGGACGGAATGGAAAGCAGGAATTTACATTTGACTATTGCAAAAACGCGAAAATATGGTATCATACCCACAGCGCCGCACTCTGCTGGACGGAGGCGGCAGCAGGAGGTAATAGTATGAATAACGAAACGAAGCGCGGGAAGTACACCGTGCAGGATCTGGTGCGCATTTCCGTGCTGGTGGCCATTATGCTGCTGCTGGAGGTCACCGGCCTGGGTATGATCAAGATGCCGGGGCTGGAGATCACGCTGCTGATGGTGCCGGTGATCGTGGGCGCTATCGTTATGGGGCCGGCCAGCGGCGCCATTCTGGGCGGCGTGTTCGGCTGCATCAGCTTTTGGGAGTGCTTCGGCAAGAGCCAGTTCGGCGCAATGCTGCTGGGCATCAATCCCCTCTACACGTTTCTTGTCTGCGTACCCACCCGTATTCTGGCAGGCTGGCTGTGCGGGTTGGCCTTTAGGGGCCTGAGCAAGCTGGACAAGAGCAACCTGTGGTCCTTTGGCGCGGCGGGGTTGATCGGTGCGCTGTGCAACACGGCGCTGTTCATGTCTACCCTGTGCCTGTGCTTCTACAACACCGACTATATCCAGGGCTTTGTGGCCGCCCTCGGCAGTTCCAACGCATTCCTGTTCGTCATTGCTTTTGTAGGCGTGAACGGTCTTGTGGAGGGCGTGGTGTGTTTGATCACCGGCGCGGCTATTGCCAAGGCGGTGGTGTACAGCCGCGGCAAGCTGGCTGCCCGCAAGACAAACGCGTAAGACGGGAGGCAGACCTATGCTGCTTGCACTGGACGTGGGCAATACCAATATCGTTATCGGCTGCATGGAGGGGCGCGAGGCGCGGCGCAGCTTCCGCATCGCCACCCGGCGGGACAGCACCGGCGGCGACTATGCCGTAGCGCTGAGCCAGCTGCTGGAACTGGCGGACATCGATAAGCGGAATGTGGAGCAGGTCATCATCTCCTCGGTGGTGCCGCCGGTAACGCGGGCGCTGCAGGGTGCGGCGCAGCTGCTGACCGGGAAAGCGCCGCTGGTGGTGGGACAGAATGTGGTGTGCCGCGTGCCGGTGCGTATCAAACAGCCGGAGACGCTGGGCGCGGATCTGCTGACCGCCGCCGTGGGTGCGCTGGATCTGTATCAGCCGCCGCTGCTGCTGATCGACATGGGCACCGCCACCACAGTGACAGTGCTGGACGAGCAGGGTGCGTTCCGGGGCGGGGCTATCCTGCCGGGTGCGAACCTGGCGCTGTCGTCCCTGGCGGGCGGCACGGCGCTGCTGCCGGATATCCCGCTGGCGGTGCCGGAGAGGGCCATCGGTGATGACACGCTGACATGTATGCAGAGCGGGTGCGTGCTGGGCTCGGCGCTGCTGCTGGACGGGCTCATCGACCGCATGGAGGCCGAGCTGGGCCGAAAGGCCACGGTGGTGGCCACTGGCGGCATCGCGCCGGTGATCGCGCCGGCCTGTCGGCATGAGGTGCACATGGCCGCAGACCTCATTCTGCGGGGACTGGCCGTGCTGTACGAGCAGAATAAATAAAAAAACCGTCCTTCGGCGAGTGCAGGGGGACGGTTTTTGCGTATGAAAACATGGTGGTGTCAGTCCGGGGTTTGCAGCTTGCGGCAGATGCGGAGCAGGCTATCCGCGTCCTCTGGGCCTAATTTTTCGCGGAGTCCTGCCTGGGCTTGTTCCCACAGGGAGATGCCGTGCGCCAAGGTGGTCTTGCCGTGGGCTGTTAGGGTAAAGGTCCTGCCGCGGCCTTCTGTGGGAGAAACCAATCCCTTGCTCTCCAGCGTTTTAACGTTCCGTACCATGGTGGTTCGGTCCAGGCCAACACGGTCTGCCCACTGGCTGAGATTGGCCTTTTCCATGCGGGAGAGGTTGATCAGCAGATAGTACTGCGGCACGGACAGTCCGGAGGGAGCCAGCATTTTATCGTAGTATTCCGTTGCCCACAGTGCACTACGGCGCAGATTGGTGCAGTAACAGGGACTTTCGTACATGGTTTCACCCCTTACTTGTGAAAGATGCCACGGTCAAAGAAAATATTTTTACCGGAAATGGACAGGGGGATGCCCAGCCAGACCACGTCGGGATCAAGATCCATTTCCGCGGCGGTCTTGCCGATAGAATACATGATCCGGCAGTCCACCATATCTGCCGCACCGATGCTTACAGCGGAGGAAACGGCAATGCCCAGATCTACATAGGCAAAGGCGCAGTTGCCGCCGGCTGCCCGACAGCCGGCGCAGTCGCCGTGTTCGCAATAGCCGCAGTGGGGTACGCCCCGCTGTCTTTTGTCCGCGCCGATCAGTACCACCGCCAGTGCCTTGCGTACGCAGGCGGCATCCCGGCCATACCAGGTGGACATTTCATCTCCCATTTCCCGTAGGCCGACCTCCTCCATTTTACAGGCCAGCGCCTCTTTATCCGCTCCTGTAAGGACGTAGGTATGCAGTGTGTCTTTCCCGTGTCCTTTGGGTGCGGTACGGGCGGCGGCGCACATACGCGCAGCAGTCTGCATAGCGGCCTGCATTTCCATCTCGGTTCTTTCGTAGCGCATTATGAAGCCCTCCTGTTATGATATGTATATACACTGTGTGCATATACACTATAACGGAGGGCGTGAAAGATGTCAATAGGGAAAACGGGTGGGGGTGGATCATTTCAGCAGGTTGAAAGCCATCACGGCGGCGCCGAGGACCACCAGCACCACGCCGGTGGCGCGGTTCAGCGTTTTGGGCTCGGCTTTGTTGGCAAATACCGCGGCGATCCGCGCCCAGATCAGCGTGAAGACTACGCACAGCGCCAGTACCGTCCAGTCCGGTGCACCGCCGATGGTGAAGTGGGAAATAGCGCCGGTCAGCGCCGTGAAGGTCATGATAAACACGCTGGTACCCACGGCGGTTTTCAACTCATAGCCCAGAACGCTGGTCAGGATCAGCAGCATCATCATGCCGCCGCCCGCGCCCACAAAGCCGCAGATGAAGCCGATGACGATGCCGCACACCACGGATTGGACGGCCCGCTTCCCGGCGGACACGCTCTGCATAGCCTCCTTGGTGGTCATAACGGGGCGGACAATAAACTTGATACCCAGCAGGAACGTCATAAAAACGGAGAAATTCCCCATAGTGCGGGAGGGTACCAGGCTGGCGATGTAGCTGCCAGCCACGGTGAACAGAAGCACGGTGACCATCATGATAAGGCCGTTGCGCACATCCAGATTCTTATTTTTGTGGTAGGTGTAGGCGGAGACGGCGCTGGCCAGCACGTCCGAGGCCAGGGCGATACCCACCGCCATGTAGGGCTCCATGCCCAGAAATGTGATGAGCATGGGACTGATGACCGCCGCGGCACTCATGCCCGCAAAGCCGGTGCCCAGGCCCGCGCCCATACCGGCAAAAAAGGTGACAGCCAGTATCGTAATGAATTTCATGTGATGCTCCTTTGATCAGCGCCCCGGCGCATCGCCGGGGCGCTTCTGCTCATTTTTTGCCCAATATATCCATAAACTCCTCGCCGGTAATGGTCTCCTTCTCATACAGGAAGGCAGCCAGCTCATCCAGCTTGGCACGGTTGTCAGAGAGGATCTTCAGCGCTTTTTCGTGCTGCTGCTTCACCAGTGTCACTACCTGTTGATCGATCCTGGTCTGCGTTTCGGCAGAGCAGGCCAGGGACGTGTCGCCGCCCAGGTACTGGTTGGTGACGGTTTCCATGGCCACCATGTCGAAATCCTTGCTCATGCCGTAACGGGTGATCATGGCGCGGGCCAGTTTGGTGGCCTGCTCAATGTCGTTGCTGGCACCGGTGGTGATGGAGCCGAACACCGTCTCCTCGGCGGCACGTCCGCCGGTGAGGGTGGCGATCTTGTTCTCCATCTCCTCCTGTGTCATCAGGTAGTGGTTGCCTTCCTCCACCTGCATGGTATAGCCCAGTGCACCGGAGGTGCGGGGCACGATGGTGATCTTCTGCACAGGAGCGGAGTGGCTCTGCAGTGCCGCCACCAGCGCGTGGCCGATCTCATGGTAGGACACGATCTTTTTCTCGTGGTCGGTCATAATGGCATTCTTTTTCTGGTATCCGGCGATGACCACCTCGATGCTCTCCTCCAGATCGGCTTGGGTGGCGAAGCGCCGACCGTCACGGACAGCCCGCAGAGCGGCCTCGTTGACGATGTTGGCCAGCTCCGCGCCGCTGGCGCCGCTGGCCATGCGGGCGATCTTGTTGAAGTCTACGTCCTCGGCCACTTTGATTTTTTTGGCGTGCACTTTCAGAATGGCCTCGCGGCCCAGCAGATCCGGCAGCTCCACAGGCACCCGGCGGTCGAAACGCCCCGGACGTGTCAGTGCCGGATCCAGAGATTCCGGACGGTTGGTGGCGGCCAGAATAATGACGCCGTTGTTGCCTTCAAAACCGTCCATTTCGGTGAGCAGCTGGTTCAGTGTCTGCTCCCGCTCATCGTTGCCGCCGTACTGGCCGCCGCTGCGCTTCTGGCCGATGGCATCGATCTCATCGATGAACACGATGCAGGGGGCCTTTTCCTTGGCTTGGCTGAACAGGTCGCGGACCTTGCTGGCGCCCATGCCCACGAACATCTCCACAAACTCGGAGCCGGACATGGAGAAGAACGGCACATTAGCTTCGCCGGCCACGGCCTTTGCCAGCATGGTCTTACCGGTGCCCGGAGGGCCTACCAACAGGATGCCCTTGGGCATGGAGGCGCCGATCTCCTGGTATTTGCTGGGATCGTGGAGGTAATTGACTACCTCCTGCAGGTTCTCCTTGGCCTCGTCCTCGCCGGCCACATCGGCGAACTTGATGCCCTCGGCGGACTTGACGTAGACCTTGGCGTTGGACTTGCCCATGTTGAACATCAGAGAGTTGCTCCCGCCGCCCATTTTTTTCATCAGATTGCGGGAGATGATCTGCCCGATGATGATAAAGATGACCAGCGGCAGCACCCAGCCCAGAATGTCCACCAGCAGGGATGTCTGCTCGATCTCCTCGCCGGTGGTGGAAATGCCCGCGTCCAGCAGACGCTGCACAAGACCGTCGTCTGGCACGATGGCGGTCTTGTAGATGGTTTTGCCGTCAGCGGAGGTAAAAAGAATACGGTTGCTCTGCTGCTGTATCTCCACCTGGCCGATCTCTTTCTGCTCGGTCATGGTGACAAAGGTGTTGTAGTCCACCTCCTGGATCTGATGCTCCGCCAGCCAGGGCATGGCCAGCAAATTGAACAGCAGTACCACCAGCACCACGATCATGTAGTAATAGATCAATGGTTTCTTAGGAGACTTTATCTCGTTCATGGAATTCCTCCTTGCGTAATTTTTCTCATTTGATTTGATGAGTTACCCTACCACATTTTGCCCGAAGTGTCTATAAGCAGATTCTCGAAAACTGCAAAAAAGCCCCGTTCTCATCGGGAGAACGGGGCAAAATTTACGCATTGGACATATTTTACAGCGCTGCGAACAGGCGGCTGCCGGTGCGGCGGAGCCAGCGCAGCAGTACGGCGGCCAGCACGGCTGTCAGTACCGACCACACCAGCAGATACCACACGGTGCCCATATCGGCGCCAAACGCGAAGTACAGCGCGGCGATGGCGGCGGCGTACAGCCACCCGCCCAGCATGGCCAGCAGCACAGTCAAACGCTGCTTGATGACGGTGATCTCATTGGTCCAGACCAGATTGGGGCGCTTGAGATCCACAGCCAGGCCGAAAGCTGCCGACAGCCACACGAAGGCTTGGGGCAGCAGCACCAGCATAACAGATTCCGGCAGCGTGGGGTGGATGGCCAGCAGCATCAGTACGGATGTGGCTGCCATGGGGATGCCTGTTACCAGTACCTGTACCAGCAGCTTGGCACGCAGCACCTGCCAGGGGGCTACCGGCAGGGACTGCACCTGCCAGAGCGTCTTGCCCTCCAGGGAAACGGAGGACGAGGCCATGTCGTTCATGGAGCCTACCAGACACAGTGCGGCGCACAGCATCGCCGTTAGGAGACCGGAGGTATTACCGTCGGTCAGTTCCTGTATCACCGGCAGCAGATCATTGAACTTTACCAGCAGCAGAATGCCCAGAATGGGCAGCATTACCGTGCCCATGCCGCAGTTGAGCATATAATTGGGGCTGGATGTGAACCGCCCGAACTCCCGCCGCAGCAGGGCGGAGGACGCCCCGGCGGCCTTGACGGTCGTCTCTCTGTAGACGGCTTTGGCGCCGCCGTTGTTGGCGGTGGCGATGGATAGGAACGTGCGGCTGAGCAGCAGGTAAGTGAGCGCGCACAGCGCCGCTGTTGCGGCCAGCACCAGCACAATGGCCAGCCAGTCACCGGAACCCATGCGGCCTATCAGATACAGGGGATAGGCGCTGCCGCGAATAGCTGCACCTACCTCGTTTAGGTGCAGCATCAGCTGTTCGATCAGCTCATTGGCGCGGAAGCACACCGTGTAGTACAGGGCAAAGAATGCCAGCGCGATCACAGTGGTGAGGATGTTCTTGCGCTTCAGCTTGCTGTGGATCTTGGCCACTACCCAGCCCAGCAGGCAGGAGAGCACCAGTACCAGCAGTGATACCGCCAGGATCAAGGCGATGCCGCCCACCACAGAGCCCACGGACAGCGCGCCCACCGCCCAGTAGACGATGACACAGGGCAATAGGATTACGCCGGAGAACATCAGGCCCATCAGGTACACCCCCAGCAGGCGGGAGACCAGGATGGCCCGCACAGGGATGGGCAGCGACAGCAGCAGGTCGTTGTCCTTGGCTTGGTACAGCCCGGCAAACGTATTGAATACGCTGCCGAACACGCCCATCAGTATACCGACCAGAGCAAAGAGTGTAAAATACAGCCAGTCCAGACCGGCCTCATGCAGAGGGGCGCACAGCCCGATGGAAAACAGCGTGAACATGCCGCCGATGACGCCCACCATCAGCAGCACATACAGTACGATCAGTCCGATGGTGCCGGCTTTGGACCGTGGTTTGTTCTTTTTCGCATCGTAAAAGTAGCTGCGGAATATCTCAAACAGCTGCTTTTTCAGCAATAATCTGACCATCATTCCGCCTCCAGCTCCAGGAAGACTTCCTCCAGAGAGTCGTCGCCCTTGACCTCCTCCATGGTGCCGGAACGGATAAGCCGGCCGCCCTTGATGATGGCCACCTTGTCGCACAGCTTCTCCGCCACCTCCAGCACATGGGTGGAGAAGAATATAGCGCCGCCGTCATCGCAGACCTGACGCATCATGCCCTTGAGCAGATGGGCGGCCTTGGGATCCAGGCCCACAAAGGGTTCGTCCATGATGATGACTTTGGGATCATGGAGCCACGCGGCGATAATGGCCAGCTTCTGTTTCATGCCGTGGGAGTAGGCGGCGATAGGCTGGGCCAGGTCCTTTGTCAGCTCGAAGGTATCCGCGTAGGTGCGGATGCGTTCCTGCCGGGTATGGGCATCCACGCCGAACACGTCGGCGATAAAGTTCAGGTACTTGATGCCGGTCATGTAGTCGTACAGATCCGGGTTGTCGGGGATGTAGGCCATCTCCCGTTTGCAGCCCAGGGGATCGGTCCTGATGGATTTGCCGTCAATGGTGATTTCACCCTGGTCGAACTGCAGGATGCCCACCACGGATTTCAGAGTGGTGGTCTTGCCCGCGCCGTTGTGGCCGATGAAGCCATAGATCTCTCCCGGCGCGATGTGCAGTGTCAGATCATCCACGGCCCTTTTGTCGCCGTAGGTCTTGGTCAGGTGTTGAATGTCCAGCATGGGGGTTCCTCCTATTTCTCTCCTAAACTTCTATTGTGGGGCATCATCAGCCGCGGCTGCGGCTGATGATGCGCACGATGCCCATAACGGCGGCGTACAGTACGCCCGCCACCGCCCAGATGATCCAGCTGTACCGGGGCTGGCCGTTGCCATGGGGGCCGTAGGTGTACAGCAGGAACACCGCCGTAGTCGTCAGCCAGTAGATCATGGTGACGGTACCGAAAAGCCGGTGGTGCTTCTTCTGGCTGCGGGTGTAGTCACCTTCCTCCAGCAGCTGCTCCGTGGCGCCTTGATACACGCCGGCGGTGACCAGCGCCAGACAGCCGATGGCCACCAGCACCAGCAGAGCACACACGGCGCCCACATACAGCAGGTCAGCGCCGTTGATACACATGACGGCGAACAGCGGCGCGGCCGCCAGTACACACAGCACCACGCCGATGGTGACGAGCCGGGTGTGGGTGTCCTTGTATTCCTGCTGCCGCTGGCGGACCATACCCTCCACGCCGTATTCCGTCTCAAAGGGTTCTTCTTCCAGGAACTTGAACTCCCGCACCTGCGCGGCTGTCCGCAGGAAGATGCTCACCGCGATGGCCACCAGCCCCAGCAGCACGCACAGCCCGATGCCTGCGGCGGCGTTCTCGCTGATGCCGAACCGCTGCACCTCGCTCATGCCGCTCAGCAGGAGCAGCGTTACCGGGGATATGATGCACAGCGCCGTGGCCGCGGCGATCTTCGGCGCGGCGGCCTTGCGCAGGGCCAGATAGGCAGAGGCCTGCTCCATGGTGACGCGGCGCAGGGGCGCATCCTCGTCCAAAGACGGCGCGGGGCTCTCCTCCTCCAATTCATCCTTCAGCAGGTAATCGGTGGTGACGCCGAACAGGCGGCTCATTGTCACTACCTTATCCATATCGGGTACGGACTGTGCACCCTCCCATTTGGATACCGACTGCCGGGTAACGCCCAGCTTCTCCGCCAGATCCTCCTGGCTCCAGCCTGCCTTCTTGCGCAGGAAAATGATCTTGTCAGCTAATATCATGACAGCTCCTCCTTTGATTATGACGGCGCGTCGCGCCGCTGTGTTTTGTGTGGCGCTATCATACGTTTTTTACCGGTTGCGGTCTACAAACCGGGGATGGAAATGTGTCAATCGTTGGTTGCAGTTTGCTTTTTTTGGGCAGTTTTCTCTTTTTGCCGCAGGGTTATTGTACGCGAAAACGTTTTCACTGTCAACTTACAGGAGTGTAAGATTTCCTTAAGTTTTTTCGGGGGAGAAGAAAAGAGCCGCCCGCCGGGCGGCTCTCTCATGCATAAAAGATTTATTCTTCCGTGAAGTGAACGTGGTTGAATATGTGATCCTGACAGAAACAATGGTATCCGGCGCACTTGCTGCAGTAACGAAACTGCAGATCGGGGTAGTCCGTGTCAGTCCTGCCGCACACGGCGCACTTGTGGCGGTAGCCTTGCTGCGCCTGCTGCTGCGCCTGTCGTTGGGCCTGCTGTTGCGCTTGATGGAACTGTACCGTCTTACGGGAGCTCCGGTACTTGGCCCGTTCCTTGAGATAGTGCACCTCCGGCCAGATGAACACGGCAAAGTTCAGCAGGGCCACGATGGGCAGTACCACGCCGGCCCAGTCGCCCTGTCCCAGTGCGCTGATGATGCCGAAGGCGAACACGCCCGCGTCCAGATAGGCCAGCCATTTCATCTTGATGGGAAGAATGAAGAACAGCAGCACGGTGGTGTCCGGGAACAGAAAGGCGAAAGCGAAGAACATGGACAGGTTCACATAGCCGGTACCGGCCACGGTCAGATAGTGGTTGCCGGTGATAAGGCTGGCCAGCACCACACCCAACACCGTCAGCAGTGCGCCGCTGATGTAGTACAGATTGAACTTGGCCGTGCCCCACTGCCGTTCCAGTGTGCTGCCGATCCAGTAATAGAAATACAGGCTGATCAGCAGGGAGATGGGGCGGGAATAGGCGGGCACGAATACAAATGTCACCAGCCGCCAGATCTCGCCGTGGAGCAGGGCGTTGAGGTTGAAAGTCAGAAAGTTCAGCGCGTTGGCGTCATTGTTCTGAGTCAGCAGCATCAGCACATACACCGCTATGTTGCCGGCCACGATTACACGCATCAGATTGGAGATGCCGAATCGGGGATGGGCGGCGCAGAACCGCTGTACCCCGTCATAGAGTTTTTTCAAGGGGAATGTCCTCCTGTAAATTCAAATTGTGTTCAGTATACCGCATGTGTGATGAAAAGTCATGTCATTTTTTTGAACAATGACAAATACGAAGAGGAAGTTTCCGCACAGTTGAATTATTTCCAAAATTCCCGGAAATGCTATTGACAATGTCAAAAAACCTGCTACAATATGCTGTACAAGTGAATACCTTATCAAGAGTGGCGGAGGGACCGGCCCTATGAAGCCACGGCAACCTGTTTTTTCAAGGTGCCAAATCCGGCGAACGAATCGAAAGATGAGGATGAGCAAAGAAGCACAGCGCTCTGTCGGTTCGGCAGAGCGCTTTTTCAATGACCATCCGCGAGATGAAAGGAGAAAAAACATGGCAAGACATTTCTTTACCTCTGAGTCCGTTACGGAAGGACATCCCGACAAGGTTTGCGACCAGATCTCCGATGCGGTGCTGGACGCGATTTTTGAGCAGGATCCCAACGGCCGCGTGGCCTGCGAGACCTGCGCCTCCACCGGCCTGATCCATATCATGGGCGAGATCACCACCAGCTGCTATGTGGACATCCCCAAGATCGCCCGTCAGGTGGTGCTGGATATCGGCTACAATTCCTCCGACTGCGGTTTTGACGGCAATACCTGCGCGGTCATCACCAACATCGACGAGCAGTCCGGTGACATCGCCTTGGGCGTGGACAAGAGTTACGAGGCCAAGGCCAAGGGTGACAGTGAGCTGGACAACGGTGCCGGAGACCAAGGCATGATGTTCGGCTACGCCTGCGACGAGACACCGGAGCTGATGCCTCTGGCTATCTCCATCGCCCAGAAAATGGCCAAGCGCTTGACCGACGTGCGCAAGCAGGGCCTGGTGGATTATCTGCGTCCCGACGGCAAGACACAGATCACCGTGGAATACGGCGATGACGGCAAGCCCTTCCGTGTGGATACCGTGGTGCTGTCCACCCAGCACAGCCCCGACGTTTCTCTGGAGCAGATCCGCAAGGATATGATAGAGCTGGTCATCAAGCCCACCGTGCCCGCTGGGCTGCTGGACAGTGAGACGAAGATCTATGTGAACCCCACCGGCCGCTTCGTCAGCGGCGGCCCTGCTGCCGATACCGGCCTTACCGGACGCAAGATCATCGTGGACACCTACGGCGGCAGCGCGCCCCACGGCGGCGGCGCTTTCTCCGGCAAGGATCCCACAAAGGTGGATCGTTCCGCTGCTTATGCCGCACGCTGGGTAGCCAAGAATGTAGTGGCCGCGGGCCTGGCCACTAAGTGCCAGGTGCAGCTGGCCTACGCCATCGGCGTGGCCAAACCCGTCAGCGTACTGGTGGAAACCTTCGGCAGCGGCGTTGTCTCCGATGATAAGCTGGAGGCCGCTGTGGAGAAGGTGTTCGATCTGCGTCCCACCGCCATCATCCGTGATCTGGGCCTGCGCAGGCCCATCTACCGCCAGTTGGCGGCTTACGGCCACATGGGCCGTGAGGACCTGGGTGTGTCCTGGGAAAAGACCGACCGCGTGGAGGCCTTGAAGGCCGCCCTGAGCAAGTAAGAATTTTAAATGAAGAGGACGGCTCCCGCCGTCCTCTTTTACCCTTGAAAGGAGTTTCCCGCTATGATGAAGAATCTCGATGTATCCACTGTTTTGACGCTGAAGGACCAGGTAGCCTATCAGTCCGGTCAGGTGGTCAGCAAGACGCTGGCTCAGAACGACGCTGTCAGTGTTACTTTGTTTGCCTTTGACAAAGACGAGGAGATCAGCACCCACGAGTCCGGCGGCGACGCGCTGGTGACCTGCCTGGACGGCGTGGGCCGCATCACCGTGGACGGTGTGCCGCATATACTGCATGTCGGCGAGTCCATCCTTATGCCGGCTCGCCATCCCCATGCGGTGTACGGCCAGGAGCAGTTCAAGATGCTGCTGGTGGTTGTGTTCTAAAGACGGCGGGACGGTTTGTGCCGCCCCGCTCTTTTTGCTGTACAGATGAATTGCCTGTTGCAATTTTTCCCGCCCTGTGGTATCATGCGAAAAATTTCTCTTTCCCTGTTTCTGCAAGGCGCCCGTCCCGTACGGGGCGTTGATGCTGAGAAGGGAGAGGACAATTGTTTTCCTGACAGGAGGACTGATTATGTACATCAACCGTGAGAAATACGCTTTGGTAAATGGCGTGCTGCTGGACGGCACACGGGATATGGCGCCCCGCACAGGGCTGGCCGTCTGTGTGGACGGTGACCGTATCACCGCTGTGTGTGATGAGACCGCTGTGCCTGAGGGCTATGCCCGCATCGATCTGGACGGTAAGTATCTGCTGCCGGGCCTCATCAATCTCCACGTCCATCTGCCCGCCTCCGGCAAGCCCAGAAAGAAGCCCTCCGATCCCAAAAAGCTGGTGAAGCTGATCACCTCCAACGCGCTCATGCGCCGCATCGGCGTGAAGATGTGCGAGGGCTACGCCAAAACGGAACTGCTGTCCGGCGTGACCACCATTCGCACTGTGGGCGGCGTGGCGGATTTTGATACCATCATCCGTGACGCGGCAAAGCGGGGAGAGATACTGTCCCCGCGGGTAGCGGCCTCCAATATGGCTGTCTCCGTTCCCGGCGGCCACATGGCCGGTTCACTGGCCTATGAGGCCCGTACACCGGAGGAGGCCACGGCCTTCGTGGAAAAGATCGCCGCGGAGAAGCCGGATCTCATCAAGCTGATGATCACCGGCGGTGTCATGGATGCCGAGGTGGTGGGAGAACCCGGCGTGCTGCGCATGCAGCCGGAATTGGTGAAGGCTGCCTGTGACAAGGCACACGCCCTGGGCATGCAGGTGGCAGCCCATGTGGAGAGCCCGGAGGGCGTCCGCGTGGCGCTGGAGAACGGAGTGGACTCCATCGAGCATGGTGCCAGACCGGATGAGCATATCATACAGCTGTGTAAAGAGCGCCGTGCCTTCCAGGTGTCCACCATTTCGCCTGCTGTGCCCTATGCACTGTTTGACCGCAGCGTCTCCCATGCCACCTATGAGCAGCAGGAAAACGGCAAAGTGGTGTTTGAGGGTATCATCGCTATGGCCAAGGCCTGCCTGGAGAACGGTATCCCGGTGGGCCTGGGTACCGACACCGGCTGCCCCTATATCACCCACTACGACATGTGGCGCGAGTTGTGCTACTTTGTGAAGTATTGCGGCGTTACGCCCGCCTTTGCCCTCTACAGTGCCACACAGGGCAACGCGGAGTTGGCAGGCCTGGCTGCCGAGACCGGCTCCATTGAGCCCGGTAAATGCGCGGACATGATCGTCTGCGCCGCTGATCCGCTGGCTGATCTGACCGCCCTGCGGACGCTGGACATGGTCATCAAGTCCGGCTGGCGCATCGATCATCCCCAGGTAAAGAAAATGCCCGACGTGGAGCGCGAGCTGGACAAATTCCTGTAAATGCAGCATATCCCCCCGGCGAAGCCGGGGGGATATTTGTTTTGCTTATTGGCACATCAGCCCCAATTGGTAGAAGGCTACCGCTGCGGCGGCAGCCACATTGAGACTGTCTACACCGTGTGTCATGGGGATCATCACCGTATGGTCGCACCGGGCGATGGTGCCGTCGGCCAGACCGTCGCCCTCGGTGCCCAGCACCACGGCCAGCTTGTCCGCTGCCAGCAGACGCTTGTCGTCCAAAGGCAGAGAATCTTCCCGCAGTGCCATGGCCACGGTGGTGAAGCCCAACTCGTGCAGCGCTGCCGTCCAGTCGCCCTCCGGCAGATACGTCCACGGTACCAGGAACACATTGCCCATACTGACGCGGGAGGCCCTCCGGTACAGCGGATCGCTGCCCTCCGCCGTCAGCAGCACCGCGTCCATGCCCAGGGCCGCCGCGCAGCGGAAGATAGCGCCCACGTTGGTGGGGTTCATGACGTTTTCCAGCACAGCGATGCGCCGCGCCCCGGCGCACACCTCCGCCAGGGAGGGCAGAGGAGGCCGCCGCATGGCGCACAGCATCCCGCGGGTAAGATGGAAGCCGGTGAGCTGCGTCAGCACATCCAGCGGCGCGGTGTACACCGGGATATCCGGGGCACAGCGCTTCAGTATTTCCGCACCCTTGCCGGTGATGTGCTGCGGCTCCATCAGGAACGACACCGGCACGCACCCGGCATCCAGCGCCCGGCCGATGACCAGCGGGCTTTCGGCGATGAACAGTGCATTGGACGGATCGGCCCGGTTTACCAGCTGATTTTCCGTGGCGCGGGCATAGACATCCAGCGCCGGGGCGGAAAAGTCGTGTATCTCGATGATCTGTCCCATGTCAGTTCCACTCCTTCAGCAGTTTTTCCAGTGCCGCCCGGTAGTATTCGGCGGCATGTGCCTTTGCGTCCGCAAAGCTCGCCCCGGCAGGATTGATGCTGCGTGCGGCCCGCAGGCCCAGCATTTTCCATTGTGCCGGAGCCAGTGCCACGCGGCCCGCCAGTACCGCCACGGGAAGCTGCAGCTTCCGGCACCGGCCTGCCACGCCGCACACCGCTTTGCCGCCCAGGCTTTGCATGTCCAGCGATCCCTCACCGGTGACCACCAGATCGTACTCTACCGCCCGCAGATCGAAGCCCACCGCGTCCAGCACCGTCTCAATGCCGGAGCGCAGGGTACCGTTCAACAGCGCCGCGCACCCTGCGCCGAAGCCTCCGGCGGCACCGCCGCCGGGGAGGGTGTCCATATCCGCGCCCAGTCCCGCACGCAGTACCGCGGCAAAATGCCGCAGCCCTGCGTCCAGCCGCTGCACACAGGCAGCATCCGCACCCTTCTGGGGCGCAAAAACATACGCCGCGCCGTTTTCGCCGTACAGGGGATTGTCGATGTCACACATGACCGTCAGTGCGCCGGGCCGCAGGTCTGGGTGCCGTCCGGATAGGTCGATGGCCGCGATGTCCGCCAGCGTGCCGCCGGCGGGCACGAAGCCGCGGCCCTGCCGGTCATAGAACCGCACGCCCAGCGCAGCCGCCGCGCCGCAGCCGCCGCGCCGCAGCCGCCGTCGTTGGTGCAGCTGCCGCCGAGCCCCAGAATGATCCGCTTTGCGCCGTTTTCCAGCGCTGCGGCCATCAGCTGTCCCACACCGTAGGTGGTGGACGTCTCCGGATCGGGATGGCCCTCAGCCTGGCTCAACCCCGCCGCGGCGGCGCACTCCACTACCGCCGTGCCGTCCGGCAGCAGACCATAAAATCCCTCCACGGCCTCGTTGAACGGCCCGGATACCGGCACAGATATCCGCTGCCCGCCGCAGGCGGCCAAAAAGCAATCTGTGGTGCCCTCGCCGCCGTCAGCCACAGGCAGAGCCTCTACCTGCCAGCCGGGAAGCCGTATTTCCCCGGCAATGCGGCATATTTCCGGGGACGACAGTGTCCCCTTGAAGGAATCCGATATGACGAGACAGCGTTTCATGGAGCGCGCTCCCTTCGTTTTGATAAGGGGATTATACCAGCCGTAAGAGAAAAACACAAGGGACGGCGTATGCCGTCCCTCATGTTTTGTACATTATTCGCTATAACCAATTTGAGGAGAGGAGAGAACTTACTTGGCCAGCAGCTTAGCTGCGCGCTTCTTACCGAACTGGCAGCAGGCGATGACATATGCCACAGCGCACACCACACCGATGATGTAGGCGGGCGTCCAGGGGATATGGAAACCGATCTGGGCGTTGGCGATGTAGGTGATGCAGATGAAGGTGTAGAAGCCGCCGGGGATCATGGGCATCCAAGCCCACTTGCCCTTGCCGTTCTCGAACATCCACGCGGTGATGCACAGGAACGCGAACAGAGACAGTATCTGGTTCGACCATGCGAAGTAACGCCACAGGATATTGAAGCCGTTCGCATTTGTCTTGGCGAACACCAGAATGCCGATGACCAGCAGGAAGATGGGGAGAGCCAGCTTGATACGCTTTGCGTTGGTGGACTGGTCGAGGTGCAGTGTCTCAGCCAAGCTCAGACGCAGGGCACGCAGTGCCGTATCGCCGGAGGTGATGGGCAGAACGATAACGCCGATCAGGGCGATGATGCCGCCCACGTTGCCCAGCAGGTACTTGCAGACCACGC
>CAVGEC010000005.1:0-13739 GCA_963628195.1 Bacteroidaceae bacterium | reverse complement strand
CCGAAGATGGGGTAGATCTTGCCGATGATGGCGTCGATGGGGAACACGGTGGCGACCAAATAGTACAGGAAGATGACACCGTAGATGATCCAGGTAGTGGGATCGTTGGCCTTGCCGCTCAGGTTGAACACCTGGGTAGCGGCGATGTCGCCGGGGGTGTAGATAAACACGGCGCCCACCAGCAGCAGCAGGAAGCATACAAATACATTGTATACCTTGTAAATACCCTTGGTGGAGTAGCGGCGGATCATCTCAGGCATCTGAGTACCGCCGTCACGCAGGCAGATCATGCCGGAGAAATAGTCATGCATGGCACCGCCGATAACGTTGCCGATGGGGATAGTCAGAAACGCGATGGGCCCGAACAGAATGCCCTGGATCGGCCCAAGGATGGGACCGGTACCTGCAATGTTCAGCAGGTTGATCAGGCTGTTCTTCCAGCCCTTCATGGGGACATAGTCAACGCCGTCCTCTTTGGTATAGGCGGGCGTCTTGCGGTCGTCAGGCCCGAAGACCTTTTCGCAGAAACGACCATAGAGGGCTGCGCCGCCGATCAAGATGACCAGACCGATGATGAATGTCAGCACAAAACACACTCTCCTTTGTAAAGTGAATTTTCTCATTCCGAGGTGTCCGGAGCGCCTCAAAATTCATACTCGGATTATAGCACTGAGTGAATAAATTGCACGTTAATCTTTGCCGCTTGTACATAAAAATTTCATAAATAAAATGTCGAAATATGTAAAGAACAGCCGTAAAAAGAAACTTGTAAAAACCTTTAACAATGAGGGGTTTTCTTGATTTTTCCTGCCGCGAATCAAAACACAAACTGCGTTTGGCGAGCAAAAATTTTGTTTGGCGGTAACGTTGCCGGCAAAACGCAGACTGCCGCGCACCCTTGCTCATTTCCGGCAGATGTGGTATGATGCGGTCAAAGAGAAAACAGGGAGGATGTACCCACTATGGAATACAACAAACCCATCAATACTATGACGCCCGGCGACGAGGTAGAGGGCTACTATATATTAAAGTCCGCCAATCCCAAGGTGGCAGCCAACGGCAAGCCCTTCCTCACTGGAGCCCTCAGTGACCGCACCGGCACCGTGGAGCTGAAGGTCTGGGATTATACCGGCCCTTTGAGCGCTGCCGATGAGGGCGCCGTGGTCAAGGTCCGCGGCACCGTGGGTGAATACCGCGGCACGGTCCAGTTCATCGCCGGGCGTATTCGTCTGGCCGCTGCAGAGGATACGGTGGATGTCTCCGCGCTGGTGCCCACAGCGCCCATCGACTGTCCCGCTGCCATGGAAGAACTGCACCGCTGGGTGGATTCCATTACCGACACGGATTACCGCGCCGTGGCCGATGCCATGCTCTCCGCCCACGGTGATGCACTCTCGTCCATCCCCGCCGCCAAGAGCGTCCACCACGCATTTCTGGGCGGTTTGCTGATGCATACCGCCAATATGATGAAGATCGCGGACTTCCTGGCGGGGATGTACCCGGAGACCATCGACCGCAGCCTGCTGCTGACCGGTACACTGCTCCACGATATGGCCAAGGAGCAGGAGTTTGTGTTCTCCCAGCTGGGGCTGGCCACGGACTATTCCGTCAAGGGCCAGCTGCTGGGCCATCTGGTCATGGGGGCTCAGGATGCCGCCGAGACGGCGGCGCGGCTGGGTGTGCCGGAGGAGAAGTCCGTCCTGCTGCAGCACTTGATCCTCTCCCATCATGGCGAGCCGGAATTCGGCGCCGCCGTCCGTCCCATGTGTGCCGAGGCCGAGCTGCTGAGCCTGATCGACTCCGTGGACAGCCGCATGGAGATCTACCGTGAGACGTATGACACCATGGAGGAGAATACCTTCAGTCCCCGGATATTCGCGCTGGAAAAAAAGATATTCAAGCACAGCTGAACAATATATGTCAGGTAGCGTAGAAAGAGAGAATTGACCATGAAACGAGTGCTCATCGTCTCCTGTGAGGAGACACCGGCCTCTCCGGGCCGTATCCCCCATAGCGCGCAGTATGGCCTGCCGCAGGAGATCAGCGATATTCCCAATCTCTGCGCCGTGATCCGCATGTTGGGCGATTATGATGTGCATACCCTCCACCACACCGCCATCTCCCGCTGGGAGAGTTTTCAGCCCGACTATGTGATCCTCTCCGGACGCTTTTCCCCGCAAGCTCTGAGCAGGGAGGACATGGCCTGCGAGTACCGCGCCCTTATCGACTGGATCCCTGCGGCGTCGGTGCCGGTGCTGGGCATATGTATGGGCCTGCAGCTGATCTGCGCTGCCTACGGTGTGACCACCCGGCGGTTGGACGATCCGGCGGGGGAATACGGCTTCACGGAGCTGCGCCGTGTCAGCGGCCACCCGCTGCTGGAGAAGGCGGGGGAGACGTTCTCCGTCCTGGAGCTGCACCGCTGCGAGGCGGAACGGCTGCCTCCGGAGTTTCAGCTGCTGGCCAGTTCGGACAGGTGCCGCGTTCAGATGATCGCCCACCGCACACGCCCGCTGGCGGGTGTCCAGTTCCACCCGGAATTGACCACGCCGCAGCAGTCGGACGGCCTGCGGATACTGGCGGGCTTTTTCCGTGCCTATGCATGAGGACGGCCCTTTCACGCTATGAATACAGTTGACGGATGCCGGGGCGATAAGCCCTGGCGTTTTTTCCAAAAGTCGGAAAAAAGAAGCAATATTAATAGCAGAGTAAATACTAACTTATGAAAGCAGAAAGTTTTTGTGCAAAGCGAAAAATTTTTGAGGTATATTTAGTCGAAATGCACCTTGCGCACCGACAGGATTCTCCTGTATAATACAGACATACTGGGTGGAGCGGATTTTCTATGAAGTGCGCTCCTGCGGGAGAGATGTCCGACGCGGATCCGGCGGCTGGCTGCCGGTGCGGGATCGGGGCGGCAAAGCTGCCCGATTACGACGCCTGCAAACGGTTTGGCGGTTCACGGAGGACTGTGTCGCAGCCCAAAATTTAAGGAGGAAAACCTATGAAGAAGTTTTTGGCACTGATCCTTGCGCTGGTCATGGCTCTGAGCCTGGTGGCCTGCGGCAGCAAGGACGACACCAACAACGACGGTGACACCACCGACGACATGGCCGGCAGCGTGGCCATGGTCCTGCCCGGTCTGGTGACCGACAAGGCTTTCAATCAGTTCACCTATGAGGGCATGATGAAGGCCGCCGAGGAGAAGGGCATCAAGACTGCCTACAAAGAGAACGTTGCTCAGGATGAGCAGGTCGAGGTTCTGCGTCAGTTCGCGCAGGCCGGCTATGAGATCGTCATCGGCCAGGGCGGCCAGTTCGGCGATGCCGTGGCCACTGTCGCCAAGGAGTTCCCCGACACCAAGTTCGTGTTCTCCGTCGGTACTGATACCTATGGCCTGTCCAACATGACCGCCGCCACCATCGACTACGGTCACGCGGGCTTCGTGGCCGGTGTTCTGGCTGCCATGTACACCAAGACCAACAAGGTCGCTTTCATCCTGGGCGAGTACTATGAGACTCACCGCGCTATGTACAGAGGCATCGTTGCCGGTCTGCAGCAGATCAACCCCGACATCGAGGTCGTCGAAGTTCTGACCGGTGACTGGGCTGATACCGTCAAGGCCCGTGAGTGCGCTCTGTCCGCCATCTCCGGTGGCTGTGACGTTCTGATTCCCTGCCTGGATGCTGCTGGCGCCGGTGTGGCCGCTGCTGCTCAGGACTCTGAGGGCGTCGTGGTCGTCGGCACCGTGGCTGACTATGCTGTTGACTACAGCGCTCCCGATGTCACTGCCGCTTCCGCCGTGTTCGCTTGGGATGCTCTGGGCTATGCCGAGGCTCTGGGTGATATCTGCGATGGCCAGGCGCACGTCATCGGCGTGGCTGACGGCGGCGTCAAGGCTGTCATCAACACCACTCTGACCGAGGAGCAGCAGGCTGCTTACGATGCTGCCATCGAGGGCCTGTCTAACGGCACCATCACCTTCTGATCATAGTTTGATCGTTTAGAGAATTCATATAGGATTGTCCGTAAGGATCATAGGATTCTATGAATCCTTACGGACAATTCTTAATATCGCTGAGGGAGGTATTCCTTTGGACAATTCCAATTACGCCCTGCAAATGCAGGATATCACCGTGGAATTCCCCGGTGTTCTTGCCAATAATCACGTCAGTATCGACTGCAAAAAAGGCGAGGTCCTGGGCCTTCTCGGAGAGAACGGCGCAGGCAAGACAACATTGATGAACGTCCTGTACGGACTGTACGAGCCCACTACAGGCAAAGTCCTTTTGGACGGCCAGGAAGTACATATCAAGTCCCCCCTTGAAGCCATTAAAAACGGCATCGGCATGGTGCACCAGCACTTTAAACTGGTAGATACGCTTTCTGTTATCGAGAATGTGATCCTCGGTATTAAAGATAATAAACAGCGTCTGGATCTGGACTCCGCCAAGAAGCGCCTGCTGGAGCTCTGCGAGGAGTACGAACTGTATGTGGATCCCGATGAGGTGGTCTGGAAGCTGCCCGTCGGCAAGCAGCAGTGGGTAGAGATCCTCAAGGCCCTCTACCGCGATTGCAAACTGCTGATTCTGGACGAGCCCACCGCCGTCCTTACCCCGTCCGAGAGCGACCAGCTCTGCAAGGCAATCCACAAGATCACAGAGTCCGGGCGTGCGGTCATATTCATCAGCCACAAGCTGCGCGAGGTGATCGAGATCACGGACCGCGTTACCGTCCTGCGCGACGGCAACTACATCGGCACCGTGGACACGAAGGATGCCACCCAGGTGACGCTGGCCGAGATGATGGTGGGCCGCCCCGTCACCATCGAGCGTAAAGAGCGCCCTGTTTTTGAAAACAAGGAGCCCGTCCTGGTGATGAAGGACGTCAACGCCGACGATGACCGCGGTATCCAGGCGCTGAAGAACTTCAACCTCACCGTTCATGCCGGCGAGATCGTCGGTGTGGCCGGCGTCGACGGCAACGGCCAGCGTGAGCTGGCGGAGTGTATCGTGGGCCTCCGCAAGCCCACCTCCGGCACCGTCACCATCAAGGATAAGCTGGTGACCAAGGTCATCGCAGATCCCTCCTTCGTGGGCTTTATCCCGGAGGACCGCCAGAAGACCGGCCTGGTGATGGATTTCAGCATCGCGGACAACATGATCATCAAGGACTACACCAACGAGCCCTTTGCCAAGAACGGTATTCTGAACTACAAGAATATCAAGTCCAGCGCCCGCGAACTCATTAAAAAGTACAATGTCAAGACGCCCAACGAGGACGTCCGTGTGCGCAACCTCTCCGGCGGCAACCAGCAGAAGGTGGTCATCGCCCGTGAGCTGGATCCCGAACCCGTTCTGGATATCGCGGCGCACCCCACCCGCGGCTTGGATCTGGGCGCGGTGGTCAACGTCCACGATATCCTGCTCAAGGAGCGTAACCGCGGCGCAGCCGTGCTGTTCATCAGCGCCGAGCTGCAGGAGGTCATGGCGCTCAGCGACCGCATTATTGTGCTGTACAGCGGTCAGATCATGGGCGACCTGGACGGTGAGACGGCGGATCAGAACGTGATCGGTCAGATGATGCTCGGTCAGAATGTTGAGGTGAAAGAATGAATATGAAAAAGGAAAAAACCATTCGTATTCCGCTCCTCGGCGACATGGTCGTGTCGCTCTACCGCACCCTCATCGGCATCGTTCTGGGTTTGGTGGCCAGCGGTATTCTGATCGCCATCTCCGGCGTCAATCCTTTCGTGGCGTATGGCTCTCTGCTCAAGGGCGCTTTCGGCAGCAAGTACGCCATCAGCAATGTGCTGGTGCGTTCGTCTCCGCTGCTTCTGGGCGGTATCGGCGTGGCCATCGGCATCAAGGCCGGCGTGTGGAACACCGGTATTGAGGGCTATATGTACCTGGGTGCCATCGGTGCCGCTATGTTCGGCGTCATGGATCTGGGCCTGCCTCCCATCGTGCACATCCTTCTGTGCATGCTGGCGGCCATGTTCTTTGCGGGTGTCTGGGGCGCTATCCCCGGCTTCCTCAAGGCGTATATGAACGTCAACGAGGTCACCTGCACCATCATGATGAACTATATCGCCATCTATCTGACCAACTGGGTGGTTTCCAGCTTTGCCCATGTGGCGGATACCAGCGCGTTCTATCCCATGTCCAAGTCCTTCGCAGAGGCGACATCCCTGCCGATCCTGCTGCGCGGCTCCAGCCTGCACCCCGGTCCGTTTATCGGCATCGTGCTGTGCCTGGTGTTCCACTTCCTGCTGAACTACACCTCCTTCGGCTTCCGCACGAAGATGCTGGGCTCTAACCCCTTTGCCGCCCAGTATTCCGGCGTGAACGCCAAGCGTCAGATCATGATCGTCATCATCATCGGCGCTGTGATCGGCGGCCTGTCCGGCGCTATCGAAGTCCTGGGACTGAAGCACCGTGTGTACATGGAGTTCGTCACCGGCGTCGGTTACGAGAGCGTGGCCGTGGCCCTGCTGGCCGGCGGCAACCCCCTGGGCGTGATCATCTCCGCGCTGTTCTTCGCTATTCTGAAGGCCGGCGGCGCGACCATGTCCATCGAGACGGGCGTTTCCTCCTCCATGAACTCCATCATTATCGCGCTGTGCATGCTGTTCGTCATCGGCGTGGGTGTCGTGGATGCTCACCGGATGAAGAAGGTTGTTGACACGGATAAGGACGATGTCAGTGAAGAACCCGCCGCAGCGATTGAAACCGAAACAAAGGAGGAACAGTAATGGGTACGATTCTTGTTGATTGGCTTCAAGCTGCTCTGCGTTATGCAGCGCCTTTGCTGCTGGTCGCTGTGGGCGAAGTGTTCGCCGAGCGCAGCGGCGTGATCAATATGGGTGTCGAGGGCATTATGCTGGTCGGTGCTCTGGCCGGTGTTGCCGGCGCGTATTACCTCAAGAGTCTGATCCTGGCCGTTCTGATCACCATCATTGTCGGTGCGCTTATGGGCCTGGCTGTCTCCTATCTGACGGTCTCCCGCCGCACGAACCAGGTGGTCACGGGCCTGATGATCAATATGTTGTGTTTGGGCGCAACGGATATGCTGTTCTCAATGATGTCGGAAACGCGCACCAACCGCTGCGAGACCTTCCCCATCATTTTCCCGGAATTCATGCAGAATATCCCGGTGGTCGGCAAGATCCTGTTCTGCCAGCCCATCAGCACCTGGATCGCGTTCATCCTGCCGATATTCGCCGCGTACTTCATGTATAAGACGCGCTGGGGCCTGAATGTCCGCGCCGTGGGCGACAATCCCAAGGCTGCCGCCACCGCCGGTCTGGATGTTATCAAGATCAAGTACCAGACCGTCATCCTCAGCGGTATCTTTGCTGCCCTGGGCGGCTGCGCGCTGACGCTGGCCGAGGTCGGTTACTTCTCCGCCGGCGGTATGGCCAATGGCCGTGGCTTTATCGTCATGGCAGCCTGCGTGGTCGGCGGCTGGGATCCCATCCGCACCGCTCTGGTCTGCCTGGCCTTCGGTGCCGCCGATGCGGCCCAGATCCGTATCCAGACGCTGTCCAACTTCCCCTATCAGTTCCTGCAGATGTTCCCCTATGTGGTCACCGTCGTGGCTCTGGCTATCATGGTCAAGCGCTCCCGTGTGCCCAAGACCTGGGGCGCTGCGTATGATCCCAAGGATGTCTGATAAGACCGGAAACAGGTGTTTTCATGAAAAAGCTACTGATCATCAACCCCAACAGTTCCCAGCAGATGACCGACGATATCCGCCATACGGTGTCCTATGCTCAGAGCGACGGCGTTTCCATCGATGTTGTCCGTATGGAGGAAAGCCCCTTTGTGCTGGAGAGCTTCAGTGACTATACTCTGGCCGGTGCCCAGGTCATCGGCTATCTCAACGAGCTGAAAGCCGAAGGCCCGTTCCCCTATGACGGCGTACTGCTGGCCTGCATGGGCGATCCGTGCCTGTTCGGCGTAAAAGAGGCGTGCCCCGTTCCTCTGGTGGGCATTGCCGAGGCGGGCATCGCTATGGCGACGCTCTGCGGCGCCAAGTTCTCCATCCTTGCCTCCTCCGCCAAGGCGAAGCCAATGATGGAATCCATGGTGCAGCAGTACGGCATGAATGACCGCATGGCCTCTGTTGAGACATTCGATCTCCCTATCGAGGACTTTATGAAGGACCGGGATCTCCTGTGCCGCAAGGTCAAGGAGACGGCGGATTCTGCGTCCGCCAAGGGCGCGGAGGTACTCCTGCTGGGCTGTGCAGGCATGACCATGATCAGCGACGTACTGGACGGCTTGACGGATATCCCCGCCATCGATCCCATCAAGGCCGGCGTCGAATCGCTTCTGGCCATGCTGCGGGGCGGTTTTAAGATCTCTCGCGCCGGCCTGTACGCCTGAGCGCCGCCAACGGCACAATTTCATCCTACCGATCGGTACAAAAAACCGGAGAGGGCCGATCATCGGCCCTCTCCGCTGCGTTTGGCCGCCAGCGCGGCCAGTAAGAAAGGAAGGTCAATTAAATGAGCAAGCTTTTGATCAAGCACGGCACAGTCGTGACCTCCGCCGGCCTGCGCCAGGCGGACATTCTGACGGACGGCGGAAAGATCGCCGCCATCGGTGACTGGGATTCCCTCAGCGCCGAGGGTGCCCAGGTGGTGGATGCCACAGGCCGCCATGTGTTCCCCGGCTTGGTGGAGCCCCACATGCACATCAAGGCACCCTTGGGCGGCATTACCGATATCCTGGACTTTGACTCCGCCGGCAAGTGCGCCGCCTTCGGCGGTGTGACCACCTTTATGGACTTCTCCTCCACGCTGCCCGGCGTTCCGCTGAAGACCGCCGTGGCGGACCGTCTGGCCGAGATGGCTGCCAAGTCCGTCCAGGACTACTCCATCCACTGCAAGGTGGTCAACCTGGTCAGCAAGGAGAAGCTGGCTGCCCAGATGAATGCCGAAGTGGCGCTGGATAAGGCCCAGCAGTCCGGCGTGGGCGTGGCCGAGGCCAAGGCTGCTCTGGCCGCCGCCGATGCCGCCGTGGACGCCGACGTCCAGGCCCGTCTGGCCGAGATCCCGGAGATCATCAAGTCCGGTATCCCCACCTTCAAGCTGTTTATGACCTACCGCAAGGCCAACGTTATGATCGACGACGTCTATATGCTGGAGGTGCTCCGCGCCGCCCGCGATGCCGGAGGCCGCTGCGGATTCCACGCCGAGTGCAACGCCATCGCCGAGTATAACGAGGCGGTGTTCCACCAGGAGAACACCCTGAACTGGGAGGACTTCCCCCGCTGCAAGCCCGATGTCTGCGAGGAGGAGGCCGTGCGCCGCGTCCTGTACTATGCCGAGATGCTCCACGCGCCCGTCTACTTCTTCCACATCTCCACCAAGGGCAGCGTCGAAGCCATCCGCGCCGCCAAGCAGCGCGGCGTGGATGTCATTGCCGAGACCTGCTCCCACTATCTGACGCTGACCTCCGATATGAACAAGGGCGAGGACGGTGTTCTGTTCCTTATGAGCCCTCCGCTGCGCAGCCAGGAGGATCAGGATGCCCTGTGGGCCGGCCTGGTCGACGGTACGCTGAGTCTGGTCACCTCCGACAACTGCACCTTCCCCCGTTGGATGAAGGAGCAGAGCCTGGAGCGCAAGGACGGCAAGGTCGTCCCCGACTTCACCAAGGTCATCAGCGGCGTCTCCGGCATCGAGGAGCGCTTCGGCCTCATGCTGGGCCAGGTGGGCAAGCACCCCGGCTTTGATCTGCCCAAGGTCGCCCAGGTGCTGTGCGAGAATCCCGCCAAGGTCTTCGGCTGCTACCCGCAGAAGGGTTGCCTGGCCGTGGGCAGCGACGCGGACATCACCGTGGTGGATCTGAGCGACAACAACTATAAGCTGACGCTGGACAACCTGCACTATCCCGTGTACGGTGCCGAGGGCGTGGGCAAAGAGGGCCTGGAGTACGCCGCCTATGGCAGCTTGACTGCCGGCGGCCGCGTGGTGGATACCATCCGCCGCGGCGAGTTCCTGGTAAAGGACGGTAAGTTCCAGGGCGAGGACGGCGTTCCCGCTGCCTCTCTGGGCCAGCAGATCTCCCGCAAGCTGTAAGCTGACCGGATCATACAGCAAAATCACCCGCAAGGGTGGTTTTGTCTTTGCGAAGCAAAAAACAGCCCCGCAAAAAAGGAAAACACCCTTTCGGGTGTTTTTCTTTTTTGGTGGAGGCGAGGGGAGTCGAACCCCTGTCCGAAAGCACTTTGACAGGACTTTCTCCGGGCGCAGTTAAGTTTCAGCATTCCCTCCCCGCGCAGACACCTAACAGACTGCGCGGCTCAGTAGAGTCATAATGCATGGGCGGGGCAACTCTTACCCGCCTCACGTCCGCCGCATAAACGACGCCTTCCCCGGCCTGCGGCCTCTCCGGTTCAGACGGCTGCCTTTAGTTAGGCAGCGACAGCAATACGATTGTTGTCAGTTAATTTTTAAGTTGCCCGTTTTATGGCGGTCAGGCGCCGCCGCCCGCTTATCCTGCCTCCACACCCCCGTCGAAACCGGTACGCCCCCGGATCTATGGGGCTCTGCCAGGCAGAGCTTTATATTCTCCCGGACGCCGGTATCCCCGGCGTCCGGGAAAAATGCAGATACATTATCTCCCGAAGGGATCGGCCAGCTTGTCGGCTGCCGGATACTCCACGCCCTGGGTGTCCACCGTGACTTTCGCGATGACCTGATCCTTCTTGGGCTTGTTGGTCATCATGTTCCGGGGCTGGTTGGCGATGCGGTCCACCACGTCCATGCCGTCCATCACGCAGCCGAAAGCGGCGTACTGCCCGTCCAGATGCGGCGCGTCCTTGTGCATGATAAAGAACTGGCTGCCGGCGCTGTCCATGGGCTGCGCTCTGGCCATGCTCAGCACGCCGCGGGTGTGCCGCAGGTCATTCTGCACGCCGTTGGCGGCGAACTCGCCCTTGATGCAGTAGCCGGGGCCGCCCATGCCGTTGCCGTCGGGGCAGCCGCCCTGGATCATAAAGCCGGGGATGACACGGTGAAAGATCAGCCCGTCATAGAACCCGGCGCTGGCCAGCGCGATAAAGTTGCGCACGCTCTGGGGCGCGATGTCGGGGTACAGCTCGGCCACGATCTTGCCGCCGTCCTGCATCTCAAAGGTCACGATAGGATTTGCCATCTTGATTTCCTCACTTTGTCATAAGTATATGCGCGCTTTTCGCGCAAAGTCATACAGATATCAGTACCCGCGGTTTTTCTCCCGCATGGCGCGGTCCATCTCCCGCTTGGCGTCCCGCTTGGCCACGGCCTCCCGCTTGTCGTAGGTTTTTTTGCCCTTGCACAGGCCCAGCTCCACCTTCACGCGGGAGTTCTTGAAATACACCGACAGCGGTATCAGCGCATAGCCCTCCTGCTTCTGCAGGTCATGCAGCTTCCGTATTTCCCGCTTGTGCAGCAGCAGCCGCTTGGGCCGGTCCGGATCGCGGTTGAAGATGTTCCCGTGCTCGTAGGGGGAGATGTGGAAGCTGTAGGCGTACACCTCGCCGTCCTTGGCCACGCAGAAGCTGTCCTTCAGATTCAGCGTGCCCGCCCGGATAGACTTGACCTCCGTGCCGAACAGCTCGATGCCTGCCTCGTAGCGGTCCTCCACGAAGTAGTCGTGGTACGCCTTGCGGTTCTGCGCCGCGATTTTCACGCCGGACTTCTCCATGGATGCCGCCTCCTTCCCTTAACGTGCCCCATAGTATACCACAAATTCCCCCGCCGCGCAAGAGGGGAGAGGGGCTGGCAATTTTGAACTTTCTGTGCTATACTGTCCCCAAACAAAGCAGGGAGGTACCCCCATGGATCTTACCGAAAAAACCCTTTCCAGCCGCGAAGTATATCAGGGCCGCATCCTCCGCGTCCGCGAGGACGCCGTCCTCCTGCCCAACGGCAGCGAGGGTACACGCGAGGTGGTGGAGCACCCCGGCGGCGTGGGTATTCTGGCGCTGGACGGCGATGACGTGCTGTTGGTGCGCCAGTACCGATATGTGTTCTCCCGCGTCCTCACCGAGATCCCCGCCGGCAAGCGCGAACCCGGCGAGGAGCCCTTTGTCACGGCCCGGCGTGAGCTCAGGGAGGAGATCGGTGCCGAAGCCGCGGACTGGACGGACCTGGGCGCGCTCATTGCCTCTCCCGGCTGCTACGGCGAGACGCTGCACCTCTACCTGGCCCGCGGCCTCACCTTCGGCGATACCCGCCCCGACGAGGACGAGTTTCTGGAGCCCCTCCGCGTTCCCTTTGACCGGGCTGTGTCCATGTGCCTCTCCGGCGAACTCACCGATGCCAAGACCGTCGCCGCTCTTTTGAAGGCGAAAATATTGCTGGGGCGGTAATTCCCCCTTGTATTCTGCCCGCTTTTCCGCTACAATCAAACCAGTGGGCGCGCCGCGCCCCAAGGGAGGAGAGAACGCCAATGTCCATGAATACCAAGAAAAATATCTCCATAGTGCTGCTGGTGCTGGCCGTGCTGCTGTGGGTGCTGCGGAAGATGAACGTGCTGTACATTCCCGGCCTGTCCATGATCCTGCTGGCCCTGTCCATGATCATCGTGGGTATTATGATGCTCCAGCTGAAGCAGAAAAAGAAGCTGGGCGCCATACTGATCATGGCCTTCGGATTTTTCTGCATCGTGGTCGCCGTCATGGAGATCAAAGGGTACCTTGCATAGATCGAAAAAGAGAAGCGTCTTGGGCCAGGCGGCCTGAGGCGTTTCTTTTTTGCCTGTACGTTCCGGTTTTGGGAAATTCGCGCCGTTTTGTTACCGGAAACGGCGGTTTTGCGCAAATTTTCCACAAAGTCCCTTGCCAAGCGGGAAAATATGCGGTATAATCAGCCTATCCGCAGGAGTACTCCTGCTTTAGCGTTTTAATGGAAATTAAAACGAAAGGGGCTGCGGAAATTTTACCATAAGGGGTAGAGACGATGAAAAAATTGTTAGCGGCCATTCTGGCCCTTGTCATGGCGCTGAGCCTCTGCAGCGTAGGTTGGGCCACGGAAGGCGATGTTGCCAAGGTCAATGGGGCAGGATACGCGACATTGGATGCGGCAATTGCAGCGGTAAATAATGGCAATAATGGGCCGATTGAATTGATCGGAGATATTACGCTGATTAAGGATACTGTACTGCCCTGTGGATTGCTTGTGCCCAATGGTGGTAGTGTTACGCTGGATTTGGGAGGCAAAACGCTGAGTGGAGCGGATGACACATATGCGGTGCGAGCAACAAATAAGTCTACTCTGACAGTAAAGAATGGAACGATCGTGTGTGGAGGGGTTGACGAGAACAACAATAATTGGGCATGGGGAATCGATAACCGCGGTGGCAATGTTTTGGTAGAGAATGTTGTGATCAAGGCCAACAGCAGCAAGAGTGAAGTCGATGCGGTGACGGCCAACTGGGATTGGGATTTTGTAAGTGGCGATGACGAAACGGGCTATGTGCTAAACGAGTATGGCCAGTATGCGACAACTACACTGCGGGAATGCATTGTGGAAGATACACTGTACTTTGAAGCATACAATCATGCGGAGAATAGGCTTATTATTGAAAGCGGTATCTATAAGAACCCTAAATTCAATAACGGTACTATTGTTGTGAATGGCGGGACATTGGGAACGCTTTGTTTTGACGAGAATATTACTTACGCGAATAGTGTGGTTTTTAAGCCTACATGGGTGACTGGAAGCACATGTGTGCCAGAAACAG
>CAVGEC010000004.1:0-52516 GCA_963628195.1 Bacteroidaceae bacterium | reverse complement strand
AAATTATTATATAATATTTATAGAAAAAGACAAAGAACTGTCATTTTTCAAAAAATTATAAAGGAGGACATACGATGTCCAATAAATACAATGATGATAATTTCTTCCGCTATTTTATAAGTGGAATGGATAGTAAGATGTAGGCTGATTTAAGCTATCAGTTTGCTCATAATAAGCTGCGGGCAAAGGAAGAACACCGCCGCGAGATGGAGCAGATGAAAAAGGAAATCGTGGCAGACATTCTCGCCAACCTATCCTTGACGGTTGATATTACCGATGTCCTGCGTCAGATCGAGGAGCTGCGCCGCGCCATTGGTAGCTTGGGGAGGTGAAAAGAAGTGCCTAAGACAGTCCCCAATCAGCGGGTAATTCGCGTCCATCGTGAGCGCGCCTCGTCTGACTTTCTTGGTATCAAGAATGAAAGATGGATGGCCGCCTCCCGCATACTGGGCGCAACCGCGCTGCGGCTGTATCTCTATCTTGCATCAAACGCTGACAACTATTTGCTGGCGCTTTCTCCGCTGGCCTTAGAACGGGACGTGGGAATGCCACGTTCCACGTTCTATGACCAATTCCGCAAATTAGTAAATTGCGGGTATCTCGTTCAGACCGGCGGCAATCAATATGATTTCTATGAAGTCCCACAGTCCGACACGCAAACAAAAACGGCTGACGGACAGGATAATCCAACAGACAAACCAAAAAATCCGGCGGATAATATAGAAATAAATACTATAAATAATAAAAATAGTATAAATACTGTGCAGGGACAACAAGTTGTCCCCGCATCAAAAGATTTTGTTTTTTAAGGAGAATGAACATGAAAAAGTTAAGCCCTGAAGAAATGACAAGGTGTATAAATGAAATAATGGATTAGGCTTGGATATACAGAGAGGGGCAAAGCTATGGGGAGCTGATGGTGGCGGCATATAATCTCTTTGGACTGCTGTATTATGATTTCGGGGTAGAATTTCCAACCCATGACTATCCGTGTAAAGCGGATAAGGCAGATGAACCCTTTGACTTTTGAGCAGCGCATATATCAATCCTTGAAACGTAAGGGGCTATCCCCGTAGTTTGAACGCGCTGGCGTGTATTCTATCCTGTTGGATGATAAAGTCGTGTATATCGGCAAAAGCCACAATATCCTTTACCGCATGGCGCAGCACTACGCGGGAATGCAGCTATTATCCAACCACAAATACCGTGTGCTGTCCGAGGCGCGGCGATACGGCCACCGCATACGTTTTTTTATTCTTTATACGGCAGCCGCCGGAAATCCAAAAGCAATCACAGAGGAAATCGGGCAGAAGGAGGGTGAATACATCCGCCGGTATCTGCCGCCATTGAATTACCAAATTCCCAAAGAAGAAAACTGGCGCGAGTTCAATACAAATCCCCGCGCCATGACAATTACATTAGATGACCTACTGGATAACTGACAGAGGCAACAGCAATCGCGCTGTTGCCTCTTTTTTTGCGTTTTAGGGGAAATCACACAGCCGCCGGACAAACGCCGTGTATGGCCGTTTATGACCGTCTGACGGGCTTCTACAAACTCATGAGGACGCTCCGCTGTTTCGTGTTGTTGATAATATCCTCGTCCCGCAGGCTGTTCAAATACGTCTGCGTGATTTGGATGTTCTCATGTCCCAGCAAGCGGGAGATGGTATAGAGGTCTGTCCCCATTTTCACCTGCTGTTGGGCGTAGAAATGGCGGCAGGTGTGCGGCGATACGCGGACACCCTCTATTCCCTGTCCATATCGCTTGATGATGTTCTCCACCGCTGAATTTGTGAGCTGCCGCCCGTGATTTGACAGAAAATAGAAATCGTCCGTCCCCCGCAGCGTAAAATAGTCCGCCGCGCAAGCATTGTATTTTATCAACGCCTTTTGTAAGACCGGCGTGATAGGCACGACACGCTGTTTATGGTTCTTTCCTTTGATGATGATATAATCATCGTGTATGTCCTGCTTTTGGATGCAGCACAGCTCCCAGCAGCGAATACCCGTTTCAAACAGTGCGGTTAGGATGGCCGTGTCGCGCACATGGATATAATCTGTTCCCCTGCTCTCCTGCAAGAGCTGTTTTACATCACACGGCTTGAACGCTATAATGACCGCCTTATCCTGCTTGCACCACTTGAAATTCTTCTTGGTATTAAAGCCGCCGTAGCCCTCATCATAGCAATACTGGATAAACGACTTCGACACTTTCAAGAGGCCGTTGATGTAGCTGCCTTTTCTCCCCTTTTGGTTCATATACGCGCTGAATTGCCGCACCACAGCCAAATTGATTTCTTCTACCTCTTGGATGTGCGCCTCCTGCTCACAAAAACGCAAAAAGAGATTGAGGCTATTCCGATACCCGCGAATGGTCTTTGGGGTATATTTCCTAACCTCAATCTCAATTAAGTATTCTCTGATAGCGGCGCTGATTTTCATGTCATTTCCTCCTTTGGTATGTCGCAATCAAAGGAGAATGTATATCACAGCGCAATCAATGTATTTCGCAACCGCAAAAATTTTAGTTCCGAAAATGTGCTGTTTTACTGAAAGTCAGCTTCTTTTCCGCAGGAAAAGTTCCGTCAATCCTGCTGCCAGTTATGCCAGACGTTCTGCACGTCCTCGTTGTCATCCAGCATATCCAGGAGCTTGGTCATGCTGCGAACGTCGTCCTCATTGGTCATGACGATGTAGTTCTGGGGCACCATCTCGATCTCGGCGCTCTCGAAGGAATAGCCCTTCTCCTCCAGCGCCTTGACCACATCGTTGAAGCTGTCGGGATCAGTGGTGATCTCGAACACGGGACCATCGGCCTGCATATCCTCGGCACCGGCATCCAGCGCGTCCATCATCACAGTGTCCTCGTCCAGCTCGCCTTCCTCATTGTCGATGACAACAACGCCCTTGCGGTCGAAGGACCAGCTGACGCAGCCCTGTGCACCCATGCCCTTGCCAAACTTATCAAAGTAATGGCGGATCTCCGGCGCGGTGCGCTGGCGGTTGTCGGTCAGCGCCTCCACGATCACGGCCACACCGCAGGGGCCATAGCCCTCGTAGGTGACGGACTCGTAGTTATCGGTATTGCCGGAGCCCAGCGCCTTGTCGATGGTACGTTTGATATTGTCGTTAGGCATATTGGCAGCCTTGGCCTTGGCGATCACGGTAGCCAGACGGGAGTTATTGTTGGGATCGCCGCTGCCGCCCTGCTTGACGGCCACAATGATCTCCTTGGCGATCTTGGTGAACGCGGCGCTGCGCTTGGCATCGGCCGCACCCTTGGTCTTTTGAATATTGTGCCACTTGGAATGTCCTGACATGGTTTACTTCTCCTTTATGCAGTATTGGATGATCTCGCGGCTGTGCGAGGTCGAACATAAAACGTCGACTGCAGGAAACGCCTCCGCAAGCCGATCCCGCAGCACAGAGCACACCACATTCTCCGTGGGGAAATGCCCTGCGTCGATGAGGTTCAGCCCCTCCGTGTCCAGAAAATCATTGTATTTCAGGTCGGAGGTCACAAAGGTATCGCAGCCTGCTGCGACAGCCTGTGGGATATAGCCGCCGCAGGCGCCGCCGCCCACCGCCACCCGGTGAACAGGCCGCCCCGCATCCACATAGCGCAGACCGTTGCATCCTAATAATTCTATCACAGAATGGGTGAACTCCACAAGGGGTATTTCACATTTTAGCGTGCCGATGCGGCCAATTTTTTCCTCTGTCAGCATTTCCAGCCCTTCAAGGCCCAGTTTCTGCGCCAAAACATCGTTAACGCCGCCCGCTGCCGCATCCAGATTGGTGTGCATGCAGATGGCGGCAATACCGTGGCGGATCAGAGAAGTCAACACCCTTCCCTGCCGGTCGTCGGTACGAAGCGTCTGCACCTGGTGCCAGGCACAGTTCATCACCGGGTGGTGCGCTACGATCAGCTGACAGTTCTTTTCGAGGGCTTCGTCCACCACCCAGGAGGTTACATCCAGTGCTACCAGAATACGCTTGACCTCGGTCTCCGGATCCCCTACCAGCAGGCCTACGTTGTCCCAGCTTTCCGCCAGCTCGCGGGGCGCCCATGTATACAGATACTCCTCAATATTCCGCACGGTGCTCATGTTGTACTCCTTATTTGTCCGATGCTATCGATCAGCCGCTCTAACATTTCGGCCCGGCGCAGAGCGTCCTCCCTGCCGCTGCGGCGCAGGCCTTCCGCGGCACGGCGCAGTTTTTCCATGTGCTGGACGAGATAATCCTTGTACAGAGGATCATCCGCCAGTAAAACACCGGTCAGCGTCTGCAATTCAGTCAATTCCGGGCACGTCCCGCCACGCACCTGCAGCACCGGATAGAGGTAATTCTTGTCCCATACCAGTCGTTCTGCTGTAAAGCAATACCCATTTACAGATAACCAATGACGCAGATCAGCGGCTTTTGTCATCGGCTGCAGCAGCAGAGTATGCGCTCCATCCTTTGTCCAGGGGGCTGCGGCCAGAATGGCGATGATCGTTTCGCCGCCCATACCGGCGATGACTACCGTATCCACTTCCTCCGGTGCGATAGCGGCAAGACCGCTGCACAGGCGGAAGTCAATGTTTTCCACGCCGTATTCCTCTGATGTACGCCGTGCGTGATCCAGCGGCTCCTCACCGATATCCGCAGCGACAGCGTTTTTGATAAACCCTTGCTGCAGCAGCCAGACAGGCAGATAGCCGTGGTCGGTGCCGATGTCCGCCAGACGGCAGCCCTTCGGCACCATGTTTGCCAGCAGCTGCAGCCGCGGCTGTAATTGCAGTTGTTTTCCCATACTTTTTTACAGAAACGGCCACGCATACGAAGGCGTATGCGTGGCGTCGGTTTTCTTACTCGGCGATAGGCTTGTTGGCTTCCTCGTTCACCAACTCCAGCAGCTTGTCCACGTCAATGCCGTGTACGGCGCAGGCTTCCTCAACGGTCTCGCCGCGGGAGGACGGGCAGCCCAGGCAATGCATGCCGATGGACAGGAAAATAGGTGCGGTCTGAGGCGCAACGTCCAGAATATCACCGATAATAGTGTCTTTTGTGATCTCGATCATGCTGAGAAACCTCCAATTTGTATTTATAGGCATAGTATATCCCAAAATGCCGGAACTTTCAACAGGATTTTTCACGCCGAACGGCATAAAACCGCCCTCCGGCTGTGCCGGAGGGCGGTTCTCTATCTACTTAACAGTGTGCAGTCAGCAGATCAGCCGTTCTCACGCATTTTGGCGAAGCAGTCGCTGCAATACACAGGACGATCGCTCTTGGGCTCGAAAGGCACCTTGGCCTCGCCGCCGCAGGCAGCGCAGACAGCGGTGAAATACTCGCGGGGACCACGGGCAGCGTTCTTGCGCGCGTCGCGGCAGGCCTTGCAGCGCTGGGGCTCGTTCTGGAAGCCGCGCTCAGCGTAGAACTCCTGCTCACCGGCGGTGAAAACGAACTCGTTGCCGCACTCTTTGCACACTAAGGTCTTGTCTTCGTACATGATTTTACCCTCTCTTTGAGAAAAATATATTGCGTTCAGCCTTTGCTGATATCGCCGGATAGTAGCTGCCGCGCTATTTTGCGGCGCAAACGCTGCACGGCATTGTCCACCGATTTGGGTGACTTGCCCACAGTTTCTGCGATCTCACGGCAGGTGAGACCGTCCAGATAATACCCTAAAATCTTTACCTCGAATTCGGACAGCAACTTGCGCGTCTTTTCCAGCAGAGCGGCGGTTTTTTCGCGGTCAATAACCCAACCTTCGGGATCGACAGTGGCAAAGGAGAGATTCGCGTCAAAGAAAGAGGTATCCAACGGAACGGCTTGGTTCAGTGGTGAGTGTTTGCCGGAGGACGCGGAACGCAGCACGGAATACAGCCGCCTGCGAATACACGTCTCGGCAAAGGTACAAAAGGAGGCGTCATGCCCCGGTGCATACTCCCGTATGGCCTTGATGAGCCCGAACATGCCCTCTTGCAGCAGATCCTCACTGTCGCCGCCTGCCAGGAAGTATGGACGGGCGCAGGAGCGCACCAGTCGATGGTAGCGCCCCACCAGGATCTCCTCGGCGTCGCGGTTTCCCTGCTTCACCAAAGTGCACAGCGCCTCATCGCTGAAGGTCTGCATCCGGTCATATTCAGCCCTTGTATCATTCACCATATATCATTATACCTTTTTACAAAAGAATTTGTCAAGTCAATAGAGAAATTTTGTCAAAAATAGACCAATTTCCGCGGTGTTCCTGACCAATTTCTCCGGAAAATCCGGTCAACAGCCCGCCGAAGCCTACAGTTCCAGCTGCTGCTGTCCCAAAAAAGCGATGTGCAGATGCTCATAAGCCCTCTGTGTAACGCAGCGGCCTCTGGGTGTGCGCGTCAAAAAGCCTATCTGCATCAGATACGGCTCATATACATCCTCCAGCGTTACCGATTCCTCGCCGATAGTCGCTGCCAAGGTGTCAAGGCCTACCGGCCCGCCGCCGTAGTTCTCAATAATGGCCCGCAGCATACGGCGGTCTACATTGTCCAGGCCCAGGTAGTCGACCTCAAGCGCCAGCAGCGCCTTATCGGCCACCGTTTTGGTGATAACTCCGTCCGCCATCACCTGTGCAAAGTCCCGCACCCGCCGCAGCATACGGTTGGCAATGCGGGGCGTGCCGCGGGAACGCCGTGCGATCTCCATGGCCCCCTCCGCCTCAATGGGCACATCGAGTATACCTGCGCTGCGGGTGACGATCTTTGCCAATTCCTCCGGTGTGTACAGTTCCAGCCGCAGCGTCACACCAAAACGATCCCGCAGCGGCGCGGATAGCGAACCAGCCCGTGTGGTGGCGCCGATCAGTGTGAATTTCGGAAGATCCAGCCGGATGGAATTGGCCGAGGGACCTTTGCCGATGATGATATCAATGGCGTAGTCCTCCATGGCCGGATACAGTATTTCCTCCACGGCCCGGTTCAGCCGGTGTATCTCATCCACAAACAGAATGTCGTTTTCACTCAAGTTGGTCAGCAGCGCCGCCAGATCGCCCGGCTTCTCAATGGCCGGCCCGGAGGTGATGCGGATGTTTACGCCCATCTCCTGCGCAATGATCCCTGCCAGCGTGGTCTTGCCCAGTCCCGGAGGGCCATGCAGCAGCACATGATCCAGTGACTCCGTCCGCCGACGCGCCGCCTCGATAAAGATGGAGAGATTTTGCTTGGCTTTTTCCTGGCCGATATACTCCGCCAGCGTGCGGGGACGCAGGGATCCCTCGTTGACATCCTCGCTGAGGAAGGTCTTAGCTACGATAGGATCCTCGTACAGATCCGCCCCGAAATCAATACTCATGTGCGTCCCTCCCTCACTTGATCATACGCTTCAGCGCCTGCCGGATAATATCCTCCAGTGTCAGTGCCTCTATGTCGATATCCTTCAGCGCCGCGGCGATCTCCGCGCTGCCGTATCCCAGCACCGCCAGCGCCGCCTGCGCCTCGCTCTTTTTGCTCTGAGGCACAGGGGCTGCCGCGGTTGCGCCGCCTCTCATCTGCGTGCCGCCCATAGCTTCCTCCCGTGCCAGCTTGTCCTTCAACTCCAGGATTACCCGCTGGGCGATCTTCTTGCCGATACCGTTGGCCGCGGTCAGAGCCTTTTCGTCCTCCGTCACCACCGCCAGCGCCAACTGCTGCGGTGTCACGGCGGACAATATAGACAACGCCGCCCTGGGGCCCACGCCGGATACGCCGATCAGCAGCTTGAAGCTCCGCAGCTCGCTTTGATCGGCAAAGCCAAACAGTTCCATGGCATCTTCCCGTACATTTAAGTAGGTGTACAGCTTGGCCTGCGTCCCTTTTTTCAACTGGGACAGAGTATAGTTGGTGGTGGCGCAGGCATAGCCCACGCCGCCACAGTCAATCACCGCCAGGCCTGCGTCGATCTCCGCCACGGTACCGCTCACATAGTAATACATATCAGACTGTCTCCTTCACACTGGGATCCTTCCGCCGCAGCAAGCTGGTAGCGCTGCGCGCGTGGCAGATGGCCATAGCCAGTGCGTCCGCAGCGTCATCCGGCTTCGGCACCGCTTTCAGCTTCAGCAGCCGTTTTGTCATATCCATGACCTGCTTCTTATCAGCCAGACCGTAACCCGCCACCGCCTGCTTCACCTGCATGGGCGTATACTCAAATACAGGCACGCCCAGCCGCTCCGCCGTACAGAGAATAACACCACGTCCGTGGGCAACAGCAATACCTGTGGTGATGTTCTTGCTGAAAAACAGCTCCTCAATGGCGATAACATCGGGCTTCAGCTGTGAGAACAGAGCGGTCATGTCATTTTCGATCTGCAGTAGTCGGGCTGCCAACGGCAGTCCGGCTTCAGTGGTCACCGCACCGTACTGCAGCATGCGCATGCTCCCGCGCTCTGACTCGATCAACCCGAAGCCCACGATAGCGATGCCGGGATCGATGCCCAAAATCCGCATAGCCATGCCCACCTCCCAACATTTGTTCTATTATATCAAACTGCAGGAAAAATAGCAACAAAAACCGCCCGGCAAAACCGGGCGGTCAAGTACGCCGCATAGTGCGAAAATCCGCTGCAATGAAGTATTAGTTGAAAAGACACACAAAGACCTATGCCCTGGGATGGGCCTTGTTGTACACATCCTTCAGCTGCTTTTTGATCACATGTGTATAAATCTGCGTAGAACTGATATCCGCATGGCCAAGCATCTCTTGAATAGAGCGCAGATCCGCGCCATTCTCCAGCAGATGCACCGCAAAGGAGTGCCGCAGAGTGTGCGGAGTAATGTCCTTCTCTATGCCGGCTTTTTCTTGATAATGCTTGATGATCTTCCAAAAACCTTGCCGGCTCATGCGCTCACCGCTCATATTGACAAACAGTGCCTGTTCATCTTCGTCGGCGATCAGCCGGGGCCGGATATCACGCACATAGTCCTCCAGTGCCTTTACCGCGGCAGGATACAGCGGTACGATTCGCTCTTTACCCTTGCTGCGGCAGCGGACGAAGCCGGCGGACAGATTAACGTCGCTCACGTCAAGTCCGATCAGCTCGCTGACACGGATACCTGTGGCGTACAGCAGTTCCAGCATGGCATGGTCGCGGAATCCCTTTTCATCCACGCATTTGGGCTGATCCAGAAACAGTTCCACCTCGCGGTTGGTAAGGATTTCCGGGTACTTCCGTTCCACTTTCATGGCCACCACGTTTTTGGCCGGGTTGGTTTTTATCGCGCCGCACTGTACCATGTAGGCGTAAAAGGACTTGATCGACGCCGTAGACCGGGTGACCGTGGCCGGACTCTTTCCACTGTGTGTCATGTGCAGCAGATATTCGTTAATCGTCTCTTTTTTGACCTTACGCATATCTGTTACACCGCCGGAAAGCAGCCAACTCTGGAACTGCGTCAAGTCTCGTATGTAAGAGCTGAGGGTATTGGCAGACGAATGTTTCTCCTCGATAAGATAGTCGCGGTAAGCCGCGATAAAGTCTGTCATATCACCCTCACTCCTCTCTTTTTCAAGTCAAGCCTGGCAGAAGCCACGCAAAGAACCGCGGCACAAGCGCGCACTCCGCCACTGTGCCGGTCAGCAACACAAACACACAAATGATCGTTCTTCGCCGGTCCCGTGCCTCCGGTTTCTGGTGTTCAGCCCGCCGCCACGCGGCGGCAAACCCATCCGAGGCGATCACCAGCAAACACGGCACTACAAACAGACACCGCAGCCCCAGTGCCGACAGGGCCAACACTACACCCTGCCTTCCCAACGAAGCTGCGAAGCATTGCACTGCGAAGGACAGAAAAAATCCCTGCGCTGCGCACACCAGCGGTATCAGCATTACTCCCCAGGCCGTACAGCCCAGCAGAAACACGGCCAAAGGATACCGCAAATATGCCCACAGAATCTGTACAAGCCCCGCGCTGCGCGGTTTGTCCGCCGACAGCTGCGCATAGCTTGTCACATAATCGCTCAACGCCGAAAGGTCGTCCGATGTTACGATATGGCGCGCTAAAAATCCCGCCAGCATCCCGGCGGCAAAAAACAGGCACAATATGTACAAACGCGTTCTCGGCGGTTTGACGGCGGCTATCCGGCGATGTTGCAGCTTCATGGGCTCACCTCGACCATAGTTTATGAGCCAAGCCCTGTAAATAGACGCGCAAAACGTAATAAATAATATATGGCAAAATTCACAAAACCGCAAGGGGTTTTCCGTAAAAACATATTTTTTGTAAATTATGTCAAAACGTTATGTAAATGCAATTATGTAAACTATAAAAACCGAAGTTGCGTGGCGGCCTGTCAAAATGCCGAAATCCCAATATCCGGGGAAACCGCAAAATTTACTGCACCATATATTGAAAACCGCAAAGCGGCGGACAACTCATTTGCTGTCCGCCGTGCACCTTGCTATTTCCCTCTTCAAAATCGCGTTTTCGTTATTTTAACCATGTGCCAATTTATGTCACCGCCCTTTTTCGACGGCCGGTACCCTTGCGGCGACGCACAGGTGTCCGCTTTTGGCGTCGTTTTATCCCAACCACGCCCGCCAGAATACCGCCTCCCCACACTGCACATGTCTCCGCGATCCCGCTGCCGCCGAATCGAATCTGGCCGTCCCCTGTCAGCGCGGCCAGCCATATGGCACCGTACACACAGGCTGACACCGCCAGAGTTCTGGGTAGTGCTCCCTCACCGCCTTTTCGCACTGCCGCTCGTCCGCCGCAAAAGCACGCCAGTGCACTGCTGCCCCATACCAACGGGCCCATGGCGTATTCCGGTACTACGCTGCGCAGCAAGAGCAACGATGATACTCCCAATCCAACCAGCAGCACTGCCGCCGCAACGGCTGCCCCCAGCCATGTTCCTGTCCCTGCCAATTGCTTCCAAGACATAAAAATACCTCCCGCATAAGCTGTGTTCCAGCTTATGCGGGAGGCGTATCTCGCTATGAATCACTCAGCGTCGGTCTTTTCTTCCTCGGCAGGTGCTTCGGTAGCTTCTTCAGACGCCTTCTCCTCCACGGCAGGAGTTTCCTCTGCGGCCTCAGCCTTCTTATCCTTCTTGGCAGGACGCTGCTGAACGGCAGCCTGCTCATCCAGGGTACCCACCTGGCCGATAGCGGACTTCAAGAACTCCACGCGAACGCGATCCTCACTGGTCTCGATGACCACAGTGCGGTCAGTGATGGCCACGACGCGGCCATATACACCGCCGATAGTGGTCAGCCAATCGCCCTTCTTCAGAGAATTACGCATCTCCTCAGCCTGCTTTTTCCGCTTGTTCTCAGGGCGGATCATGAGGAAGTAGAAGATGGCGATCATCACGACGATCATCAGAATGGTGGAACCCATACCGCCAGAAGTGGTGGCAGCGGCAGCATCAGCATAAGCGATCTGAATCATGGGACATTACTCCTTTTTCAAACAAAGTGGTTTTATTATACATAGTTCTTTTGGTTTTGGCAAGAGGTTTCATACCTTCTCTGCCAGTTTTTTGCTGTATTCTTCTCGAAACGCCTCAAAATACCCATTGTCCAGGCTGACACGGATGCGCTCTGTCAGCTTATTGTAGAAATACAGGTTATGCATTACCGCCAGACGCATGCCCAGCATCTCCTCCGCTGTGAATAGATGACGGAGATATGCCCGGCTGAACTGCCGGCAAACCGGGCAGTCGCACTCCGGATCGATAGGTTGTTCATCCAGCTTATATTTGGCGTTCTTGATGTTCAGTGTTCCCTTCCAGGTAAACAGCTTGCCGTGGCGAGCGTTCCGTGCAGGCATTACGCAGTCGAAAAAGTCCACGCCGCGGGCCACGCCCTCGATGATATTGCTGGGCGTACCCACGCCCATAAGATACCGCGGCTTGTCCGCCGGCATGTAGGGCTCCACCGCATCGATGATCTCATACATGACCGCCATGGGCTCACCCACTGCCAGCCCGCCGATGGCATAGCCGTCGCAGTCGATCTTGGCGATCTGCTGCATGTGCCAGATCCGCAGGTCAGCGTAGGTGGCGCCCTGGTTGATGCCGAACAGCATCTGCCCAGGATTCACTGTGTCTGGCAGACTGTTCAGCCGGTCGTGCTCCTTTTTGCACCGCTCCAGCCACCGCAGCGTCCGCTCACAAGAGTCCTTGGCGTAGTCGTAGGGGGCCGGATTCTCCACGCACTCATCAAAGGCCATGGCGATATCGCTGCCCAGATTGCTCTGGATCCGCATGCTCTCTTCCGGCCCCATGAATATGCGATGCCCATCCAGATGGCTGGCAAAGGTCACGCCCTCCTCTGTGATCTTCCGCAGCCCTGCCAGCGAAAACACTTGAAACCCGCCGGAATCCGTCAAAATAGGCCCATCCCATCGCATGAACTTATGCAGGCCGCCCATGGTGCGCACCACATCATCACCGGGACGCAGATGCAGATGGTAGGTGTTGGACAGTTCGATCTGCGTTCCCAGCTGCTCCTTCAAGTCGATGGCGCTCACACCGCCCTTGATGGCTGCCTGTGTGCCCACATTCATGAAAACCGGCGTCTGCACCTCGCCGCCGTGGGCGCAGGTAAATACGCCCCGCCGGGCTTTTCCTCCTTTTTTGATAACCTTGAACATATATCTCTCCCGTTCTCAGTGTATAAACATCGCGTCGCCGATATGTACGGGAGTCGGGAAAGTGAATAAACTGCACATGATCCTACTCCCTTTCATAGCGAAATACGGCAGCATAGCCGCCGTATTTCCGGTTGAAATCACTTGCCATCAGGCAATGCCTTCCACTGCTTTTGAATGCTGATATAGATATTCCGGCGCAATGTCAATGTCGCCGTCATTCCAAACAGTCACACCGTAGTCAATATAGACGCCTGCAAAGGTGTGTTCGTCGACCAGCGGTGCAAAACCCGCGTCTTTCAATAAGGGTGTAAAGTCAAAAACTTTTGCTTCTCCGGTTGTGAATCGGAGCCAAAGCTTATGACCAGCCAGCGGACGAACGCCGCAGACCTTGATGACTGGCTCCTGCTCCCCTGCATACGCAATTCCGTTCGAGATATACATAAAGCGTTCCTCCTTATCTCAGCGGTTCGATTTTGCCGAACGGGATATTTTGCACCGCTTTGTTCCATGCGGCGTAGAGTTCATCCTCGTGAATAGCAGCCCAAGCCTGCACCAGCTTCAACTGTTTGACCGGAAGGCTGCCTGCAATCAATTCTCCGTCCACACCAACGGATGCCTCATACTCGTTGTAATAAACATGAAAGTGCGGCTTGTGGTGCTTGTCAGTGTCGCTGAAAATCATCTTGATAACGATGTTATAAAATCTGCAAAGTTCCGGCATGATTTTCTCCTCACTTTTCCCATGTCCAAAATCGTACTATCATTGCTCCGGTAATTCTATTATGCCATATTATTTCTCGAAGTCAACAATGAACGCTTTCCTTGAATAAAAAAGTTATGCCGGTGCCAAATCTTCCGATATTTGTTTCATCAACATCGGTCAGCCGATGTTACCGAATGGTATTTCGCACTTACCGATTGGTAATATTTCATAATTACGCTCTTGTATAATAGTATAATTTTGTGCAAAATCACGATATGAGCATCGCATCGCCGAAGGAGAAGAACCGGTACCGTTCCTCTACCGCTTGCCGGTAAGCGCTCAGAATATGCTCCCGCCCGGCCAGCGCCGACACCAGCATGATCAGCGTGGACTCCGGCAGATGGAAATTCGTTACCAGGGCATCCAGCACCTTGAATTTATAGCCCGGATAGATGAATATATCCGTCCAACCGGCGCAAGCATGCATGGTACCATCCTCCTCCGCCTGCGATTCTATCGTGCGGCAGCTGGTGGTGCCTACGCAAATAACTCTGCCGCCGTTCTTCTTTGTCTCGTTGATCAGATCCGCTGTCTCCTGTGGTATCACACAGTACTCACTGTGCATGGTATGATCGGTAATCTCATCTTCCTTTACCGGACGGAATGTACCTAAGCCCACATGAAGTGTAACGTATCCTACCTTTACACCCATTGCCTGTACTTTCTCCAGAAGTTCTGGTGTAAAGTGCAAGCCCGCAGTGGGGGCCGCCGCCGAGCCGTTAACTTTGGAATACACCGTTTGGTAGCGTTCCTGATCCTGCAGTTCCTCTTTGATGTAGGGCGGCAGCGGCATCTTTCCCAAACGTTCCAGAACCTCCAGAAAAATGCCCTTATAGCCAAATTTCACCAACCGGTTGCCGTCCGGCAGCTCTTCCGCGATCTCCGCCGTCAGTTCCCCGCTGCCGAAGGTCACCTGCGCGCCCTTCCGCAGCTTCTTTCCGGGCCGCACCAGGCACTCCCATGTGTTGTTCCCGCGGTCAATGAGCAGCAGTATTTCGCAGGCGCCGCCGCCGGGCACACGATGGCCCAGAAGCCGCGCCGGCAGCACGCGGGAGTTGTTCAGTATCAAGCAGTCTCCCGGATGCAGATACTCCGGCAGATCATAAAAATGCCGGTGCTCCACCTCACCAGTTTTCTTATCCAGCACCAGCAGCCTCGACCCATCCCGCCGCTCCAGCGGCGTCTGAGCGATCAGCTCCTGTGGCAGATCAAAGTAGAAATCATGCGTTTTCATATCATACCACTCGTTTATCTAAGATTTACATACCGCGACACATTATAGTATACTTCCTGCCGTTATGCAACGCTTTTCCGGTGAAAAGTCCATATGCCGGAGAAAAACCGGGGATACACTCCCTCCGGCAACGAGAAAGGCCGCGGGCATACCGCGGCCTTTCTCAAGATGGAGATTATATTATGATGGTAACATCATAAGCGGAATTTATCTGCGACTCACACCAGCACAGCGCGGTGGAAAACCTTCTTACCCTTCCTGATGACCACGCCGTCGCCGGTAAACTGCTCGCAGCCGAAGGTCTGCTCAATGGCGGCTACCTTCTCATCATTAACAGTGACACCGCCCTGCTGCACTAGGCGGCGGGCTTCGCCCTTGGAGGCCGCCAGGCCGCACTTGACCAGCAGAGTCAGCACGTCGATGCTGCCGCCGCCGAAGTCGTCGTTGGTCAGCTCGGTGGTGGGCATGTGCTCAGTATCGCCCTCACCAGCAAACAGTGCGCGGGATGCGGCGCGGGCCTTCTCGGCCTCATCCTCGCCGTGTACCAGTTTTGTCAGTTCATAGGCCAGAATGTCCTTGGCCTCGTTCAGCTGAGAGCCCTCCCAGTTAGACATGGCGTCGATCTGCTCCAACGGCAGGAATGTCAGCATGCGGATGCACTTCAGCACATCGGCATCGCCCACGTTGCGCCAGTACTGGTAGAATTCAAAGGGGCTGGTCTTATTGGGATCCAGCCACACAGCGCCCTTGGCGGTCTTGCCCATCTTGTTGCCCTCGGAGTTCATCAGAAGGGTGATGGTCATGGCGTGGGCATCCTTACCCAGCTTCTTACGGATCAACTCGGTGCCGCCCAGCATGTTGCTCCACTGGTCATCGCCGCCGAACTGCATGTTGCAGCCGTAGTGCTGGAACATGTAGTAGAAGTCGTAGCTCTGCATGATCATATAGTTGAACTCCAGGAAACTCAGCCCTCGCTCCATACGCTGCTCGTAGCAGCGGGCGCGCAGCATATTGTTTACGGAGAAGCAGCCGCCCACTTCACGCAGCATCTCGATATAGTTCAGGGGCTTCAGCCACTCGGAGTTATACAGCATCAGCGCCTTGCCGTCGGAAAAGTCGATGAACTTCTCCATCTGGCGCTTGAAGCACTCCGCGTTGTGCTTGATAGTCTCCTCAGTAAGCATCTGGCGCATGTCGGTACGGCCGGAGGGATCGCCTATCAAGGTAGTGCCGTCGCCGATCAGGGCGATGGGCTTGTTGCCTGCCATCTGCAAACGCTTCATCAGGCACAACGCCATAAAGTGGCCCACATGCAGGGAGTCTGCCGTGCAGTCAAAGCCAATGTAGAAAGTGGCCTTGCCGTTATTGACCATCTCGCGGATCTCTTCCTCGTTGGTGACCTGCGCGATCAGACCACGCGCGATCAATTCCTCATAAATACCCATAGCTTCCATTTCCTTTCTGTATTTTCATTTGTGTTTTTTGACAGGGAAATAAAAACGCCCCCTGTCATCTCGACAGAGGGCGATGCAAACGCTCGCGGTACCACCTCATATTCGCCATGCCCTCGCAGACACGACCTCATCGGGTGCAGACACACCCTATCGCTGTAACGGGCGAACCCGACACATCCCTACTGGCTCATGCAAACGTTCGGGAGGCTGCTCCGGGATGTATTCACCCATTTCTTCCTCTCCCCCTTCCACCAACCGGGGGCTCTCTTGGCAGGTCTGAAATGCGCTACTTATTCCCTTCATCGCTGTTGCGGTATCAAGTTGAGGTTATTGTAGCAGATTTTTTTCGTTTGTCAACTATTATTTTTCATGCTGCGAAAATCATTATAGTGCGGCCCGGAATTTCTCAGCCTGTACCAACAGTTCCTCCGCGCCGTCCAGCATAGTCTGGGACACATGGCTGCCGCCGGTGAGCCTCGCCAGCTCCTGCCGCCGCCGCTCACGGTCAAGCCGCCGCACCTCCGTATAGGTACGCCCGTTCCGTTCGCCCTTCTCCACGGAGAAATGCGTGTCCGCCATAGCTGCCAGCTGCGGCAGATGTGTCACGCACAGCACCTGCTTTTTCCGGCTGATACGCGCCATCTTTTCCGCTACCTTCTGGGCCGCCCGCCCGGAAACGCCGGTGTCTACTTCGTCAAACACCATCGTTCCCACATGATCCTGCTCGCTGAGTACGTTTTTCATGGCCAGCATGATCCTGGCCAACTCACCGCCGGAGGCGATCTTGTGGATGGGCCGCAGCTCCTCACCCACATTGGCGGACATCAGAAACCGTACCGCGTCCATACCGTCGCCGTCCAGCGGCTTCTCGGTAAACTCCACGGCAAAACGTATCTTTCCCATGTCCAGCTGCTGCAGTTCGCTCAATATCTGCGCCGTCAGCTGCTCTGCCGCCGCCTTTCGCGCATCGGACAGCGCTTTTGCTGCTTGCCATGCTGTTTTTTCCGCCTCGGACCGTTCGTGCTCTAATCGGAGCAGCGCATCACCCGCATCCTCGATCTGCGCCAGCTCATCGGTGCAGCGGTGCAGATACTCCAGCATATCCTCCACTGTGGCGCCGTACTTTTTCTTCAGCCGATACAGCTGGTCCATGCGGCTCTCCACGCGGTCGAGCTCACCGGGGGACACGTCCAGTTCGCCCCGCTTGTCGTCTATTGTGGCTGCGATATCATATATCTCGCTGTAAGCTTCCCCCAGCCGATCATACAGCTGGGCAAAAGCGTCATCCAGATGCCGCACACCGCCCAGCGCATCCTGCGCCTGCCGCAGTGCGCTGAGTGCTCCGCCGCCGCTGTCATCGCCGTTGAGCGCATAGTCAGCCCCGGCCACTGCGTCCAGGAACTTCTCCGCGTTGCGGAGTATCCCGCGCCGCGCTGTCAGTTCCTCCTCCTCGCCGGGCCTCAACTTGGCTCGGCGCAGTTCGTTGATCTGATACTGCAGTGTATCCACCCGGCGAGCCTTCTCGGCTTCATCCATCTGCAAAGCGCTGATCTGCCGGCGTATATCTGTAAGACGTCTATACTTTACAGCATACGCTTCAGAAAGCTTTTCTGTTTTTCCAAAGCTGTCCAGATACACAATATGCTGTTCCTCATCCAAAAGCTGCTGCCCGTCATGCTGTCCATGGATATTCAGCAGCCGCGCTCCCAGTGCACGCAGCTGTCCTACAGTCGCCGGCCGTCCGTTGACACGGCACACGTTTTTACCGTCGGTCTGTATCTCTCGCTGCAGCAGCAGTGTCCCGTCCAATTCCGGCTGTATGCCCAGATCCACTGTCAGTTCCGGCGTGATACCGGAAAATGCTGCGCTGACAAACGCTTTGTCCGCCCCGGTCCGTATCAGTTCCCGACTGGTTCGCTGGCCCAGTACGGCACTCAGGCTGTCGATCACGATGGACTTGCCCGCGCCGGTTTCACCGGTCAGCGCATTGAACCCCGGCGCAAATTCGATATCCGCCGCTTCTATGATGGCAATATTCTCAATATGCAGCAGTTCCAGCATTTTACTCGCCTCCTCAGCGCAGCATCTGCCGCACCTGTTCGCAGAAATCCACCGCGTGAGCGCTGTCGTGGAACACAAGCAGTACCGTATCATCGCCGGCCAGCGTACCTACGATATCCGTATCCTCCATGCTGTCCAGCGCGAATGCCGCGGCGTTAGCCATACCCTCCATGGTTTTCAGCACTGCCAGATTCTGCGCCGCTTCGATGCTGAGTACGCACTCCCGGAATATGGTCTGCAGCTTTTCCGCAAAGTTCAGCTTGGGCATCTGCGCCGACACGGCGTAGCGATACCCGCCGTTTCCGTCCGGTGCTTTCACCAGGTGCAGCTGCTTGATATCCCTGGAAACGGTCGCCTGCGTGCAGGCAAAGCCCCGTACGGCCAGCAGCTGCATCAGCTGCTCCTGCGTCTCCACCGCGCTCTCCTCGATGATCTGCAAAACTGCTGTCTGTCGATCATTTTTCATGCTTCAGCGCCTCCATTCCCATCTTGGAATCCAATATCTCACAAAAGCTCTTTTTGCTCAAACGTACCAGTTTTGTCACGAATCTGGACTGCCGTGCCCGCACGATATCACCGTTTCTTAGGGAAAAAGCCTTGCCGCCATCCACAGACAGATATACAAACTTCCGATTGGCATCCGCTGTTTCCACCAGAATGGTATGCTCCGGCGAAAGAACATAGCTGCCTGCACGCGTGGAGTGCGGACATATAGGTGTCAGCAGCAGATTGTGAGCCGTAGGTTCCACAATAGGGCCGCCCGCCGCCATGGAATACCCGGTAGAGCCGGTGGGCGTAGACACAATGGCTCCGTCGCCGGTGATCTTTGTCAGCCGGCCTTCCTCTGTGGAAACATCCAACCGCACCACTCTGGCCACGCTGCCTTTAGAGATCACCGCATCGTTCAGCGCAATATTGCTGTATACCGGTTTGCTGTCCCGCAGCACCGTAACATCCAGCATCATCCGGGATTCCACCGCGAAGCTCCAATCCTTCAAATCGTTTAAACGTTCCAGCTCATTGGGCTCCAACTCGGACATAAACCCCAAACTTCCCAGATTGATGCCCAGTACCGGCACATTATGCAGCGCCACCGTCCGGGCCAAATGCAGGATCGTCCCGTCGCCGCCGAAAGCGATCAGCATGTCCGCCCGCTTGATTTCCTGCTGCAGCTGCCGGATAGGCACACCCAACTGATCGTCGTAGCCTTCCCGGCTGAAGGGCAGGCATACCACCGTCTCAAAGCCGATGGCCTCCAGTATTTCCCTTGACCGTTTGGCCACCGTCAATTCACTGTCCCGATATGGATTCGGGCAGAGTATCACTCGTTTCATTATTCCCCGTGACCTTCCTTCAACACAGAGTGTGAGGCGTCCACCAACGCCTGCAGATCAGGGATGCAGTCCGCTTCCCCGCATTTTTTAAGGTAGCCCAGATATTCAATATTTCCCTCCGGCCCGCGGATGGGAGAAAATGTAATACCAAGCACCGTAAAGTGATTTTCTTTTGCGTGCTCCAAAAAGTCCTCCAGTACCTCCAGATGTACTTTAGGATCCCGCACGACACCTTTTTTGCCCACCTTTTCACGTCCCGCTTCAAACTGCGGCTTGATAAGGCAGGCTACCTCACCGCCATCGCGCAGCAGCTGGTACAGCGCCGGAAATATCAGCTTCAACGAGATAAAGCTCACATCGATAGACGCAAAGTCCAGCGCCTCCGGTATTTGCTCCGCGGAGAGATACCGTGCATTGGTGCGTTCCAGGCACACCACCCGTGCATCGCTGCGCAGCTTCCAGTCCAGCTGTCCGTAGCCCACGTCCACGGCGTAAACCTTCGCCGCGCCGTTTTGCAGCATGCAGTCCGTAAATCCTCCGGTGGATGCACCGATGTCCGCGCACACCTTTCCCACCAGTGTGATGGGGAACGTCTGCATAGCCTTCTCCAGCTTCAGACCTCCCCGGCTCACATACCGCAGGGCATGCCCGCGTACTTCCACATCGGCGTCATCGGCCACCGGTGTCCCCGGTTTGTCCGAACGCTGCCCGTTTACGAATACCAATCCGGCCATGATGGCGCCCTGCGCCTTCTGGCGGCTCTCGCACAGTCCGCGCTCTGTCAGCAGCACATCCAGCCGCGTCTTTTTGCTCATACCAATACCTCCCGCACTGCCTTGGCGATGCCCTCTGCGTCCAGACCGAGGGCATGCCACAGCTGCGCCGTGGTGCCCTGGCTCGGCAGGGCTATCCCCGCATTTCGCAGCAGGGCATTTTCCATTCCTGCGTTTCGCTCCAACAGCAGTGCACCCAGCCGCTCGCCCAAGCCGCCGCCGCGCAGCTGATCCTCCGCAATGACTACGCGCTTCACCCCGCGCAGTGCCGCACACAGCGCGTCGCCGTCAAGCGGCATCACACGGTTCAGCTTTACTACCCGAACGCTTATCCCCTCATGACTCAGTGCCTCTGCCGCCGCAAGTGCCTGTCCTGTTAGGATTCCACAGGTCACGACGGCCGCATCGCCGCCCTGCCTCAACACGCTGACCGCTGCACTGCCGCAGTCCTCATTATAGCCGCATTCGCCGCCTCTGGGATACCGTATCGCTACCGGCCCGTCCAGTTCCAGCACCGCACGGCGCAGCATCTGCCGCAGTTCTGCAAAGCTGGCGGGCGCAAATACCGTCATCCCCGGTACCTGGCTCAGATAATCCAGACAACCGTGGTGCGTCTCACCATCCGCGCCTACGATACCGCATCGATCCACCGCAAGTACCACATGCAGCCCTTCCAGCGCCGCATCCTGCACCAACATGTCATAGCCCCGCTGCAAAAAGCTGTCGTACACCGCAAACACAGGAATCAGCCCCTGCTTGGCCATACCTCCGGCCATGGCTACACCGTGTCCTTCAGCGATACCCACATCGAAAAACCGCCGCGGGAACTCCCCGGCAAACCCCGTCAGCCCCGTACCGTCGGCCATGGCCGCAGTGATAGCGCACACGCGCCGGTCCTCCCGCGCCAACTGCCGCAGCGTCTCACCAAACACATGAGAAAACGTCTCGCCTCCCTGGCTGTATACCTTACCTGTGGCCGGATCAAAGGGGCCCACGCCATGGAACCTCTCAGGCTCCCGCAGGGCGTAGTCGTACCCGCAGCCCTTCACCGTGTGAACATGCACCAGCACGGGACGCCCGGCCTCCTTTGCGGCCTGCAGTACCGCCGTCAGCCGCTGCACATCATGACCGTCCACCGGCCCCATGTATGCAAACCCCATATCTTCAAACACGGTGCTTACCGGCGGCAGCAGCGTCTTTTTCAGCGCCGTTTTCACCTCATGGCTCCACTCATACAGCGTCCGGCCCGCCGGCAGCTTCTCCAGCGCCTTACGGTAACGCTTTTTGAATTCATAATATTCCGGATCCGTCCGCATCCTCGACAGGTGCTTGGACAGCCCGCCCACATTTTCATCAATGGACATGCCATTGTCGTTGAGGATGACCACCAGGGGCTCACCGCTGCCTCCGGCATCGTTGAGCCCTTCAAAGCTCAATCCCCCGCCCAGTGCACCGTCGCCGATGACAGCCACTATGTGGTAGTTCTCTCCCAGCAGTGTCCGCGCCCGCGCCATTCCTAACGCCACAGACACCGAATCCGATGCGTGTCCCGCCATAAAGGCATCATGTACGCTCTCGTATGGTTTTGGAAAGCCCGACATGCCGCCAAACTGCCGCAGTGTGCCGAACAGCTCCCGCCGTCCAGTTAGCGCCTTGTGTACATAGCACTGGTGTCCCACATCCAGCACCAGCCGGTCGCGGGCTGTGTCAAACACCCGGTGAATGGCCACCGTCAGCTCCACCACGCCCAGATTGGATGCCAGGTGCCCGCCGGTGCAGGCCACTTGCTTCACCAGAAATTCCCGCAGTTCACGGCACAGCATCGCCGTCTGCTCCTCGGTCAGACGCTTCACGTCTGCCGGGCTGTTGATCGTCTCCAAAATCAAGATCCGTCTCCGTCCTTTATCTCAGCAGCAGACGCCTGAGCGCCCACCATCCCATTTTAGTCAGCGTAATATTTTATCATATTTCCTTCGGTTTTACAACCGTTTATACAAAGTATTCTGCATATTCATGTAACACTCTGTTACCTCCCTGTAACGACTTATTCCACATACCGTGGTATACTGTCGCCAAATCCGGCAGAAAGGATCTCATTCTATGGCAAAGAAAGAAAAAGCAAAGCTCATTGTCTCGATCTGTGTCGGCACGGCTCTGGTAACGGCTGCTCTGCTGTTTTTTCTCCTTCCTCGCCGCGGGGACAAGCTCCTCCGGCTGCCCGACGTGGAAAGCGTCTACGGCCTTTACATGGTAGACTCCACTGTTACGCCCTACGACATCAACCATTTCTACGACGTCAACAGCACTGCAACAAATGCCGGTCTGGTACAAGAATATTACGGACTTCTTACCCGGACAAGGCTGTACTTTGTCAACTATACCGGCGGTGTCAAGTATTACGCTGACGAACCCAACACCGGCGAGCTGATCAGTGTCTACGTCTGGTGTGATGAGGTACTGAAGCCCGTCACCTTCCGCCCGGACGGTGTTGTCTACTACGGCAACTACGGTTACAGGATCAAGGATGATGCCCTGATGTCCGAGTATCTGGCATTCTTTGAGCGCGTTAAGACGGCCTCCGACGCGGAGGGCATTACCTCCGGCGACCTTTCGCAAGAGCGGCTTGATGCCTATCAGCAGCTGTTTAACGCCCCCAGCTGGTACGCTCAGGCAGTGGCCTCGCCCTTTTCCGATAACACCGTGAACCTGAACAGCATGTTCTACGACGGCCTGTCCTATGACGAAAACGGTGCCCCTGTCTACGGTGGTTTTGTCACGCCGGAGGACGGCGACGAGTGGGATTGGGTACAGGCAAACGTCCCCGGCGCCACGGAGACAGATGTCTCCCGCCTTCCACGCAGCGGTATGTATCAGGTGCTTCGCGACACCATTTACGGCCAGACTTCCATCCCCGACGATCTGGCTCCGGAAGGCTGGATCTACTGGGATAAGACCGACTGCTGGTACCACGCCCATGGCGATACCGGTATCAATGCCGTCGTCCTGCTGGGCGGGAATCTGCACGGCAGCGGCGGAAGTCTTCGTTTCGAGAACGCCTTTGGTCAGGACTGTTGGATCAGCTTTACCCTCGGTCAAGCTGAGGAGGATGCCGGCCATCTCTATTTGCAATCCTGCATTGCTCAGTGAACTAAAAAGTGCCTGTCAGCTTGGCTGGCAGGCACTTTTTTAGTTCCGTGTACATAGGATGTATCTGTAATGAACCCCACAAGGAGGTCTTTGTATGAACGAACAGGACATTATGAACAAGCTGAAAAGTGATCCGCGGGCCCTGAAGTCCGTTATGCAGTCCAAGGACGGCCAAACGCTGCTGCAAATGCTCTCCGGCGGCAACAGCGCCGCTCTGGGCCAGGCAGCGCGGCAGGCCGCCTCCGGCGACACAGCGGCCCTCAGCGACATGCTCTCCCGCGTGCTTTCCAGTCCCCAAGGCGCAGAACTCGTGCAGCGTCTGGAGAGTAAATTACAGCAATAACAGAAAGGAGGACGCAGCGTGGACGATATGAACGAAAAACTCAACGCGCTGCTGTCCGATCCCGGCAGCATGGCGCAGATCATGCAATTAGCTCAGCAGTTGTCCGGCTCCGCGGGCGGCGACACCCCGGTACAACAGTCCCCTGTGCCGCCTCCCACATCGCCCCCTCCGCCTGCGCCGCTGCCTGCTATCGATCCGCAGACCATTGCCAAATACCTCCCTCTCCTGCAGGAGCTTACCCGCGACACCAGCCAGACCACCCAGCTGCTCTACGCCCTGCGCCCTTTTTTGAAGGACGATAAACAGGGCAAAGTGGCGCGTGCCGCAAAGCTGGCGCGTCTCATCACCATTGGTAAGCGATTTCTGACGGAAGGAGGCGGTCTGCCTGTATAACCGCTATATCCGCGGCAATGATGGTGCCTATACCCGTGTTCCCGTGGATGAGGACACCTCTTCCCGGCGTGAGTCTCCCCCCAACAACGCACCGCCGCCCTCTCCGCCGCCATACAGCGATGCCCCGGAACGCGGATTCTTCAACGATCTGCTGGAAAAGCTGCATCTGGGCGATCTGGACGCCGGCGATTTGCTGCTGTTGTTTCTGCTGTTCTACCTCTCTAAACAAAAAGCCGACGAGGAACTTCTTATCGCCATCGGCCTGCTGCTGATCCTGTGACTTCCAGCATTTACATTTGCAAAACAGTTACAAAACGGTTACAATATGCCCATCCTTGCAAGGGAAATCCAAACATAGGAGGTCACAGTATGTTCTGCAATTTCGACTGCGCTTCCCTGCTGAAGCTGCTGTGCAGCTGGTTCGGCAAGTGCTGACGCACCTGCGCACACATAGAAAAGCATCCCCCGACAGTCTGTCGGGGGATGCTTTACGTGTAAGCGGAAATTACTTCACAGCCTCTGCCACAGCCACAGCCACAGCCACGGTAGCGCCCACCATGGGATTGTTGCCCATGCCCAGGAAGCCCATCATCTCCACATGTGCGGGGACGGAACTGGAACCTGCGAACTGCGCGTCGCTGTGCATACGTCCCATAGTGTCGGTCATGCCGTAGGAAGCGGGACCGGCAGCCATGTTGTCCGGGTGCAGCGTACGGCCGGTACCGCCGCCGGAAGCCACGGAGAAATACTTCTTACCCTGCTCGATGCACTCCTTCTTATAGGTGCCCGCCACAGGGTGCTGGAAGCGGGTGGGGTTGGTGGAGTTGCCGGTGATGGACACGTCCACACCCTCGTGGTGCATGATGGCCACGCCTTCGCGGACGTCGTCCGCACCGTAGCAGCGCACATCGGCGCGCTCGGTCTCGGAATAGCGGATCTCACGCACAATGTTCAGCTTACCGGTAAAATAGTCAAACTGAGTCTGCACATAGGTGAAGCCGTTAATGCGGCTGATGATCTGCGCCGCATCCTTGCCCAGACCGTTCAGAATCACGCGCAGAGGCTCCTTGCGGGCCTTATTGGCGTTGCGCACAATGCCGATAGCTCCTTCGGCGGCAGCAAAGGACTCGTGGCCGGCCAGGAATGCGAAGCACTTGCTCTCGTCGCTCAGCAGCATGGCGCCCAGATTGCCGTGGCCCAAGCCTACCTTGCGGTCCTCGGCCACAGAGCCGTCAATGCAGAAGGACTGCAGGCCTTCGCCGATCTTCCGGGCAGCGTCAGCAGCAGTCTTGACGCCGGACTTCAGCGCGATGGCCGCACCCACGGTGTACGCCCAGCAGGCGTTTTCAAAGCAGATGGGCTGAATGCCCTTCACGATCTCATAGGGATCAAACCCCTTCGCCTTGCAGAGATCGCGGCACTCTTCCACGGAGCCGATGCCGTACTGCGCGAGGACGCCGTTGATCTTGTCGATACGTCTTTCGTAACTTTCAAACAGAGCCATTTTGTCGTCCTCCTTCTCTTATTCCTGGCGCGGATCGATATACTTCGCCGCGTTGTCCCACTGACCGTAGTGGCCAGTGGCGTTCTTCAAGGCCTCGTTGGCGTCCACGCCCTTCTTCACGGCGTCCATCATCTTGCCCAGGCTGATGAACTCGTAGCCGATGATCTCGTCCTTGTCGTTCAGTGCCAGACGGCTGCAATAGCCCTCGGCCATTTCCAGATAGCGGGGGCCCTTCTCGCGGGTACCGAACATGGTGCCCACCTGGGAGCGCAGCCCCTTGCCCAGATCTTCCAGAGAGGCACCCACCGCCAGACCGTCCTCAGAGAACGCGGACTGGGTGCGGCCGTACACGATCTGTAGAAACAGCTCGCGCATGGCGGTGTTGATGGCGTCGCACACCAAATCAGTGTTCAGCGCCTCCAGAATGGTCTTGCCGATCAGAATTTCGGAAGCCATGGCGGCGGAGTGCGTCATGCCGGAGCAGCCAATGGTCTCCACCAGCGCCTCCTCAATAACGCCGTTCTTCACATTCAGCGTCAGCTTGCAGGCGCCCTGCTGAGGTGCGCACCAGCCGATGCCGTGAGTAAAGCCGGAAATATCCCCGATCTGCTTGGCCTGCACCCACTTGCCCTCCTCAGGAATGGGAGCCGGACCGTGATAAGCGCCCTTGGCGACAGGACACATATGCTGTACTTCCGTCGTATAGATCATAGTGACGATGTTCCTTTCTGTGTTATAGTCGTGCCTTGCGGCAGGTAAAACCAACTGCATTATACCAAATGTCCCCACAAATTGCAAGAAACATTCCAAACATTTGGACATTCCGTGAAATGGCCTGTAAGCATTGACTTTTCCCGTAAAACAAATATAATGTTATAGTATTTTTATGAGAATCACGGAGGTCTATTATGTCTGACGCCGCTTATTTCGCCGAAATGGAAGCCAAGATCCCCACGGGTAAGATCCGCACCCGTTTTGCGCCCTCTCCCACCGGCTATATGCACATCGGCAACCTGCGCACCGCTCTCTACACCTGGCTCATAGCCCGCTCTCATGGCGGGACATTTATCCTCCGCATCGAGGATACCGACCAGGGCCGCTTGGTGGAGGGTGCCACCGACGTGATCTACCGCACTATGGCCGAGTGCCGCCTGACTCATGACGAAGGCCCCGATGTGGGCGGCCCTGTGGCTCCCTATATTCAGTCCCAGCGCCGGGATACCTACGGCAAATACGCCCGTCTGCTGGTAGAAAAAGGCGGCGCGTACTACTGCTTCTGCGAGAAGTGTGCCTCCGAGGAGGATACCGGCGACTTTGACCGCGCCGACGATCCCTGCCGGGATCTGCCTCTGGCTGAAGCGCTCAAGCGCGTGGAAGCCGGTGAACCCTATGTTATCCGCCAACGCATCCCCAAAGAGGGCACCACCACCTTCCACGACGCTGTGTTCGGCGATATCACCGTGGAGAACAGTACACTGGATGATCAAGTGCTCCTCAAGCGCGATGGTCTGCCCACCTACAACTTTGCTAACGTTATCGACGACCATCTTATGGGCATCACCCATGTGGTGCGCGGCAGCGAGTATCTCTCCTCCGCGCCCAAGTATGATCTGCTGTACCATGCTTTCGGCTGGGATGTACCCACCTATGTCCACTGCTCCCCTGTCATGCGGGACGCTCAGAATAAAATGTCCAAGCGCCACGGCGATCCCAGCTACGAGGATCTGAAGGCCGAGGGTTACCTCACCGACGCTATCCTCAACTATGTGGCCCTTCTGGGCTGGAGCCCCAAGGGCGACCTGGCTGAGCAGGAGATATTCACTCTCGACGAGCTTGTAAAGGCCTTTGACCTTACAGGTATATCCAAGTCCCCCGCCATTTTTGACAGAGCCAAGCTGGATCATTTCAACGCCGTTTACCTGCGCGCCATGTCCCCGGAGGATTTCGCCGTTGTGGCCGCGCCCTACATCCGGCAGAGCGTCAGGGGCGACTTCGACATCGCTGCCATCGCCGCCCTGCTGCAGGCCCGCTGTGAAAAGCTGACAGATATCCCTGAAAAGGTTGACTTCTTCGACACATGCCCTGACTATGACGTAGAGTTTTTCACCAATAAGAAGTCGAAAACCAACCCAGAGGTCTGCCGGGATATGCTCAGCGCCGCCATTCCTATGCTGGAGTCCCTGCCTGTCTGGACAGACGAGGCCATCCATGACGGTCTTATCGCCCTGGCCGAGCAGCTGGGCGTCAAGAACGCCACACTTATGTGGCCGGTGCGCATTGCTGCCGCCGGCAAACTGGTCACTCCCGGCGGCGCTGTGGAGATCTGCCGCATCCTGGGCCGTGACGAGACGCTGTGCCGTCTCCGCGCTGGTTTGGCCAAGCTGGAGAATGTCTGATGAAGCGTCAGTTTCAGTCTTTGGCCGCCTTTTGGCGCGACCAGTATGGCCGTTTTGTAGGCATGACCGCCATCGCTTTTCTTGTCATCACTGTGCTGGCCTATGCGGTGGGCCGTCTGGTCCCCGATGTTTCCAACACTGTCATGACCTGGTTCGATAATGCCCTCAGCGATTCCGGTATTGTGCAGGAGGACGGCAGCTTCAGCGCACTTGCCCTGTTCGGCAATAACCTGCGGGCTATGGTATTCTCTGTCCTGTACGGATTCATCCCCTTCCTGTATCTGCCCGCGCTGTCTCTGGGCGTCAACGCTATGCTGATCGGCGTACTGACCTCCCTTATGCAGGGGCGCTGGCTGCTGTTGGCCGCCGGCTTGATCCCCCACGGTGTCTTTGAGATCCCCGCCCTTTTCCTAAGTCTCGCCGCCGGTCTGTGCCTGTGCAAAAACATCAACACCTACATCCGCCGCAACGAAAAGGGTGTCATGAGGCCCCTGCTGCTGAATATCCTCCGCGTGATGCTCCTGCTGCTGGTCCCTCTGTTGGCATTTGCCGCCGTTATGGAGGCCTATGTCACCCCGCTGGCCATGCAGCTGTTCCTGTAATACCCGTTTTCCCCGCGGCATCGCCGCGTATTTGAATTTGAAAGGACTGATCCCGCAATGTGTGAAAAGATCACGAACGTTCCCGCTCTGTTTGGCAAAATGGTGTTTGGCGAGCAGCAGATGCAGCAGCGTCTTCCCGCCGCCGCCTACCAGAAGTGGCAGCAATGCCTGGCCCAGGGAACGCCGCTGGATCGCACCACCGCCGGCGAGATCGCCAACGCCATGAAGGACTGGGCCATTGAGAAGGGCGCTACGCACTACACCCACTGGTTCCAGCCCATGACCGGCTTCACCGCCGAAAAGCATGACAGCTTCATCACCCGCCACGGCAAGGACGGCGTGGTCATGGAACTCAGCGCCAAGGAACTCAGCAAGGGAGAGGCCGACGCCTCCTCCTTCCCCTCCGGCGGTCTCCGCGCCACCTTTGAGGCCCGCGGCTATACCGCCTGGGATCCCACGTCCTACGCTTTCGTCAAGGATGAAACGCTCTATATTCCCACCATTTTTTGTTCCTACAGCGGGCAGACACTGGATAAAAAGACGCCTCTCCTGCGCTCCATGCGCGAGTTGGATAAAGAGTGCATCCGTATTCTGCGCCTGTTCGGCAATACCGAGGCCCAGCATGTGATCCCCCAGGTAGGCCCCGAACAGGAGTATTTCCTCATCGACGCCGCCATGTATGACCGCCGTGCCGACTTGAAGCTCTGCGGTCGTACTCTGTTCGGTGCCCGTCCCGCCAAGGGGCAGGAGTTGGATGACCACTACTACGGAGCCATCAAGCCCCGCGTGGCCGCATTCATGCGCGAGCTGGATCAAGAGCTGTGGCAGCTGGGTGTCCTGGCCAAGACCGAGCACAACGAGGTCGCTCCCGCCCAGCATGAGATCGCCCCGATCTACTCCGACGCCAATACCGCCTGCGATAAGAACCAGCTGACTATGGAGCTGCTGAAAAAGGTCGCCGCCCGCCACGGGCTGGTCTGCCTGCTCCACGAGAAGCCCTTTGCCGGCATCAACGGTTCCGGCAAGCACGACAACTGGTCCCTGGCCACCGACACCGGCGAGAACCTGTTGAAGCCCGGCAGCACTCCCAGTCAGAACGCCCAGTTTTTGCTGTTCCTGGCCGCCTTCATCAAGGGTGTGGACGAATACCAGGAGATGCTGCGCTGCTGCGTTTCCTACCCCGGAAACGACCACCGCCTGGGCGGCAACGAGGCGCCTCCCGCCATCATCTCCGTATTTCTGGGTGATGAACTCACCGCCATTCTGGATTCTATCATCCGGGGCACCGAGTATGTGGATATCACCAAGAAAAAACTCACCATCGGCGTAGATACCCTGCCTGAGATCCCCCAGGACACCACAGACCGCAACCGCACCTCTCCCTTGGCCTTCACTGGAAACAAGTTCGAGTTCCGCATGCTGGGCTCCTCTCAGTCCATCGCCAGTCCCAACGTGGTGCTGAACACCATCATGGCCGAGGAGCTGAGCCGATTCGCCGACATTCTGGAAAAGGCCGACAACTTCCAGTCCACCCTCCAGGATCTGCTGCAGGAGACATTCACCGCCCATCAGCGTATCATCTTCAACGGCAACGGCTACGACGAGGCCTGGGTGGCGGAGGCTTCCCGCCGCGGCCTGTCCAACCTCCGCGATACCGTGGACTGCATGCCTGCCTACATCGATAAAAAGAACGTCGACCTGTTCACCAAGCACGCCGTTCTGACGGAAACAGAGATGCGCGCCCGGTACGAGATCCATCTGGAAAACTACTGCAAGATCTCCGCTATCGAAGCCAACACTTTGCTGGATATGGCCCAGCGCCACATTCTCCCCGCCGTCAGCGCTTACGCTGACCGCCTGGCCCAGACAGCCTTCCATAAGGAGAGTGTCACACCGGCGTTGTCCGCCCGTATGGAGAATACCATGGCCCGGCGCATCAACGACCTGGGTGAGCAGCTGTTCGATGCCTGCGAGGCGCTGCAATCCGCCCTGCACAGCGCCCCTGCCGCCGACGGCGGCATTGATGCCGCCCGCTATTACCGTGCGGAGATCTCCACACGCACCCAGCAGGCCGGCGACCTGATCAGTCGGCTGGAGACCATGGTGGACGCCAACGCCTGGCCGTACCCCACCTACGCCGACATCCTATTCAGCGTATAACGCGCTGCACCCCCGGCACAAGCCGGGGGTGCTTTCTGCTTAGGGCACCGCTTTTCGTCCCCGCCGCTTGACAGGCCAGGATTTTCGGATATAATAAGCATAAGCATATAGGAGTACCCCTATCGGTACCATCGATCAGTAAGGAGATGCCATTATGAAGCAATGTATGGACGCGGCCAACCTGCACCGCCGCCTCAGCAAGATCATCGGCCAACTGCAGGCTATCGACCGCATGGTGGACCAGGATGTTCCCTGCGAGGATATCCTCTCCCAGATCAACGCCGCCAAGTCCGCCCTGCACAGCTGCGGTAAGGTGGTACTTGAAGGCCATATCCAGCACTGCGTGCGTGACGGCATCCAGCACGGCGACGCGGACAAGACCATCGAAAGCTTTACCAAAGCGGTAGAACGCTTCGCCAATATGTGAGCATCGCGGTATTCCCAAAACAGTCCTTAGGCCTGACGGCCTAAGGACTGTTTTTTTACATTGCTCTTGACAAGTATACCCACACGGGTATATTATGTGCCTATACCCCCATAGGTATAGGAGGCGCGTTATGAAACATCTCATGGAAAAGCTGCAAGCGCTGCTGGATGCCGGCGGCACGAAAAAGGATATCATTCTGCTGGTCATTTCCGGTGCCGCTGTCCTCTGCAGTCTGCTGAAATTCGATCCTCTTCCCTTCGACATGGCCTGGGTTGCCATCATTCTCTGCGGCGTACCCATTGTGCTGGAGGCGGTCATCGGATTGGTCACCGCCTTTGATATCAAGGCGGACGTGCTGGTCAGCATGGCGCTTATTGCCTCTGTCTGCATCGGCCAGGACTTTGCCGCCGGAGAGGTCGCCTTCATCATGCAGCTGGGCGGCCTGCTGGAAGAACTGACTGTAGCTCGCGCCCGCGCCGGTATCGAAAAGCTGATCCATCTGACGCCGCGCACTGCCCGCCGTCTGACTGCCGCAGGCGAGGAGATCATCCACGCCGAACAGGTACAGGTAGGCGATATCCTTCGCGTCCTGCCCGGAGAGACGATCCCCGTGGACGGTGTTATTACCCACGGACAGACCTCTGTGGACCAAGCGGTAATGACCGGTGAATCCTTACCTGTGGATAAATCCGTAGGCGACACTGTCTCCAGCGGCACCGTCAACCAGTTCGGTGCCTTCGAAATGCGCGCTGAGAAGGTCGGCGAGGACAGCTCGCTCCAGCGCATGATCCGTCTGGTACAGTCGGCCGACGCCGGCAAGGCCAAGATCGTCGGTCTGGCGGACCGCTGGGCCACCTGGATCGTGGTCATCGCCTTGACCGCCGCCGCCATCACCTGGGCTGCTACCGGCCTGATCCTCCGCGCCGTGACCATCCTGGTGGTGTTCTGCCCGTGTGCCTTGGTGCTGGCTACCCCAACCGCCATCATGGCCGCCATCGGCAATGCCACAAAGCACGGCTTCCTCATCAAGGAGGGCGACGCCCTGGAACGTCTGGCGCAGGTGGACACCGTTACCTTTGATAAGACCGGTACCCTCACCTATGGTACACTCCGTGTCACTGCCGTTGTCCCCTGTGATCCTGACCTGCCCCGTGACGATCTCTACCGTCTCTGCGCCGCCGCCGAGCAGCTGTCGGAGCACCCTCTGGGACGCGCCCTGACCGCCTGCTGCCGCCGCGGGCTGGCCGTTGCACTGCCGGAGCCTACGAACTTCTCCATGCACCCCGGCCTTGGCGTCAGCGCCTGTGTGGAGGGCCGCCAGGTTCTGGCAGGCAATGCACGCCTGCTGTCCAGCCACGGAATTGCCCTTCCCGCGTCTGTTACGGTCGAAGCGGAGTCTTACCTCTCTCAGGGCGCCACCGTCATCTATGTGGCCCTGGACAGTGCCCCCGCCGGCTTGATCGCCCTCTCCGACACCGTCCGCCCGGACAGTCGTGCTATGCTGTCGCGTCTGCAGGACCTGGACGTCAGCCCCGTCCTGCTGACCGGCGATAACGAGAGCGCTGCGGCCGCCATTGCCGCCCAGCTGGGCCTCTCTCAAGTTCGCGCCAACTGCCTGCCTCAGGACAAGCTGACTTGCATCCGCACACTCCGTGATCAGACACACAAGGTCTGTATGATCGGCGACGGCGTCAACGACGCTCCCGCCCTTAAGGCTGCCGATGTGGGCATCGCCATGGGTGGTGTGGGAAGTGATATCGCTGTGGACGCGGCAGATATCGCCCTGGTGGACGACGAGGTGAAGGAGTTGCCCCATCTGATCGCCCTCTCTCGCCGCATGATGACCACCATCAGGATCAACATGACCTTTTCCATGCTTTTGAACTTTGTCGCCATCGTGCTGGCCATTATCGGGACATTGGATCCCGTGGTGGGCGCACTGGTACATAATGCCGGCTCCGTGCTGGTCATCACAAACTCAGCTCTGCTGTTGAAATGGAGGAACAAGTAATGCTCATTCGTATTCTCGGAACGCTCATCGGTGCGGCCATTCTGGCTGCTGGCCTTATCTACCTGCACAAAGAAAAGGCCGATCCGGACTCCCGAAAGATCTACACCGTCATAAGTATTGTCGGCGGCGTGATATTCGCCGTTATGCTCCTTCTTACGATCCTTGCGTTTACCGCATAAAAAAACGCCCCCGACCGGGGGCGTTTTTCATGCTTTATTCTCCGCGCAGCGACGCAACGACCTGCGCGTATACCTTCTCCGGTTCCCGCTGGAACCGTTCCGCCAGTGCTTCGGCATCGTCTTTGCCTGCCACCATCAGTTCCAGCTCCATCAGACTGTCCACATCGTCCCGCAGCCGCAGCGCCACGGTGTATGTCCCGTTTTCCCGCTGCGTCACATGGCTTTGCACCTGCCGCCGCCGCAGCGCCGCCTTGTTCCACTCCGCCGCGCTTCTGTCGGACCGCTGCCGCACGGAATACGGCAGGCTGCTTTCGCAGATGCCGCTGTTCCTCCGTCCTTTTTCCGTAATAGCGTACTTTCCGTCCTCCGTAACGTGCAGATGCTCCGTTTTCACCAGATCGTTCAGGCACTCGGCATAGTCAAAGTAGTCGATGCCGTCGTCGCACATGGTCATATCCTGCAATTCCGCGCCGTTCACCGGCTCCGACAGCCGCGACACGATGTACAATATCAGAAATTTGATCTCCAGCTTGTCCTGGATGAACGCGATACCCACATCGTCCACCTCCCTTTTTCTGGTATTATACGCGATTTTTGCCCGTATGTAAAGCAAAACCCCTCGAAAAAGAGCGCGCCGCGATATATCGCGGCGCGCCCGGTATCTTAATGGCAAGCGCAGTAGTTTTTGGTGCTTGCGTAGTCGCAGGGTGCCTCCACCGAGTTGGGCGGGAAGAACTCATTCATGGGGAACGCTACGCTGCGGAACAGGCCGCAGGGATCCTCCTGACTGCCGCAGTCGCACTCGCTCTGGGGCACACAGTAGTCGTATACCGGCACCAGCAGCTGCGTATCCCTCTCCAGCCGCACCAGTGTAAACTGCCCCAGCGTCACATACAGACGCCGCGCCGCACTGTCGTCGAACACCAACTCCCCGCCGAAGCTCTGTGCCACGAAGGACGGTATCTCTGCCAGGCAGCCCCGCTCTGCCGCGGCAGATGTCGGGATCTCCGCCACCCGTGTGTCCAGTACGATGGGATCCACGGCCTCCACCACTGCCACAGGCAGATTGGTCCGCACGCGCCCCGGCACATCCAGTTCGTCGAACACCGTGTCCGAAGAGAATATCTTTGCATTCCCCTCGCTGCCGAACAGGATGCATCGCTTGTCAAATACGCACAGCCCCTCCACCTCGGTGTACCGCGGCGTGCCCGTGCACACCTGCAGCGTCACGCGGTAATAGAACCGCATATCCACCGAATAGAACCCCCGATTGAACGTCACCGGCTCCACATCGGTGTAGACATACAGCAGCTCCGCCGTGCCGCCTTTGATCATCTGCGATGCGTTCAGCACCTCCTGCGCCTCCGTTGTGGGATAAAAGCGCAGATCCTCCACGCAGTCCTTATCCCTGCAGGAATCGAATATCTTCCGCGTATGGATGCAGACAGCCTCCCGGACGCTCCCCAGGTCGCAGACCGGTCCCGGCATTACATTTTCAGGCATTGTATGACCTCCCAATAAGTAGTGAAAGATGGCCTCTTTCATTCCACTCTATGCCCAAAAGCCCAAAAGGGTGCGGCCCTCCGGCCGCACCCTCCGCATCATTCCTTCTCTTTTTTCCTGACCACCACGTTCTCCTCGCCCAGCCACTCCCGGCACTCCTTTAGGAACGCCGGATGATCCAGGCAGAAGCCGCCCCACAGCTTTCCTGTGTCGGCGATGCGTATCCGCAGAGGCACCTTCCCCTCAAACATGGTAGAGACCAACTGAATGTGGGCAAACGCAGGATCGTCGATGCTCTTCACTCGCAGATAGACGGCCGCGGTGTCGCTCTCCGCCGCCTTCCCGCTGTCCAGTGCACCGATGCCGCAGTTCTCCAGCGGAAACACCACGTCCGGCACGATCTGCGGCGGTTTCTCGTCCCGCAGGCTCAGCCGCCCCTTGATCAGTACCGGGCTGTTCACCGCCAGATAGCTGCCGCAGCGGTCCAGCACCCGGCTGAAGCACAGCAGTTCCAGTGATGCCGTTTCATCCTCCAGCACGATATACGCCATCAGTGTTCCGTTCTTGGTGGGCCTTGTCTTGCTGGAGGCCACGATGCCCGCCACCGTCACCGGCATCCCGTCGGCGAACCGCGTGGGCCCCTCCTCTCCGGCCACGTCCTCCAATATCTCATTCAGCGTCACCGCCCCGCTGCCGCGGGCCGTGGCGCGATAGTCCACCATGGGATGCCCCGACAGATACAGGCCTGTTGTCTCCTTTTCCATGTGCATCCGCTCCGTAGCGGTGAACTCCGGCAGGTTAGGCATCTCCACCGTCTCCATGGCGCTCTTGACCGCGCTCATGCCGAAAAAGTCGATCTGCCCCTCCACGTTCCGTTTCCGCACATTGCCGATACCGTCCAGCACCCGCTCATAGACCGCCAGCATCTGCGACCGTCTGGCCCCCATGCTGTCGAACGCGCCGCTGCGGATCAGATTCTCCACGGCCCGCTTGTTCATATCTCCGCAGTCGTACATCCTGTCGCAGAAATCCTGCAGCGACGCAAACGCACCGCCGTGCTCCCGCTCCCGCACCACAGACTGTATGAACCCGCGCCCGATATTTTTGATGGCCACCAGGCCGAAGCGTATGCCGCCCGGCTCCACGGTAAATCTGTCGCTGGAGCGGTTCACATCCGGCGGCAGCAGCGCAATGCCGCAGTCCCGGCACTCGCCGATGTAGCCCGCCACCTTGTCGCTGTTGTCCAGCACGCTGGTCAGCAGCGCCGCCATATATTCCTTGGTATAGTGGCACTTGAAATACGCCGTCTGATACGCCACCACCGCGTAACTCACCGCGTGAGCCTTGTTGAAGGCGTAGTTGGCGAAGTCGTAGATCTCGTCATAGATGTCCTGGGCCGTCTTTTCGTCAATGCCGTTGGCGATGCATCCGCTGATACCGCGCTCCTTATCGCCGTAGACAAAGGCCTTCCGCTCCTTCTCGATCTCCTTGGCCTTTTTCTTGCTGATGGCCCGGCGCACCATATCCGCCTGGCCCAGCGAGAAGCCGCCCAGCTCCTGGAAAATGCGTATCACCTGCTCCTGGTACACAATGCACCCGTAGGTCACGGACAGTATCGGTATCAGCTTCGGGTGCTTATACGTCACCAGCTTCGGGTCATGCTTGCAGGCGATGAACCTAGGAATGGACTCCATCGGTCCCGGACGGTACAGCGCTATCACAGCGGTGATGTCCTCGATGCTCTGGGGCTTCAGCCCCACGCACACCCCGGTCATGCCGGAGGACTCGATCTGAAACACGCCCGCCGTCTGCCCGCGGGAGATCATGTCATACGTCTCCGCGTCATCGTCCGGGATCATATGCAAATCAAACTCCGGCTCCCGCTCCCGTACCATCTTCACCGCGTCATCCAGTACCGTCAGGTTGCGCAAGCCCAGAAAGTCCATTTTCAGCAGGCCCAGCTCCTCCAGCGTGGTCATAACATACTGGCAGACCACCGCGTCGTCGTTCCTGGCCAGCGGCACATATTCATACACCGGCAGCTTCGTGATGACCACACCCGCCGCGTGGGTAGAGGCGTGCCGCGGCATGCCCTCCAGCGCCATAGCCGTGTCGATGAGCTTCTTGACCTTCGGATCCTCCCGGTAGCTGTCCGCCAGCTGCTTGCTTAGCTTCAGCGCCTCCCGCAGCGTAATGTGCAGTGCCCCCGGCCCCGCCGGCACCTGCTTGGCCACCACGTCCACCTCGGCGTATGTCATGTTCAGTGCCCGGCCCACATCCCGTATGGCCGCCCGCGCCGCCATGGTACCGAACGTCACGATCTGGGCCACATGGTCGTCGCCGTACTTGTTCCGGACGTACTCCACCACTTCGCCCCGCCGCGTATCGCCGAAGTCCATGTCGATATCCGGCATGGACACGCGCTCCGGATTCAAAAAGCGTTCAAAGTACAGATCGTACTTCATAGGATCGATGTCCGTGATCTCCAGGCAATAGGACACCATGGAGCCCGCCGCGCTGCCGCGCCCCGGCCCCACCGGTATTCCCTTCTCCTTCGCGTACCGTCCAAAGTCCGACACAATGAGAAAATAGTCCGTAAAGCCCATTTTCTCGATCATGTCCAACTCATATTCCAACTGCTTCCGATACTCCGGGTTCGCCTTCCCATACCGCTTGGCGAACCCCTCATCGCACAGCTTCCGCAGATACGTCGGCGAGTCATACCCCGCCGGCAGCTTGAACTCCGGCAGATGATACTTGCCGAACGTGAACTCCAGCTGGCACTTCTCCGCGATCCTCTCCGTGTTGGCCACCGCCTCCGGATACCCTGCGAACAGCGCCTCCATCTCCTCTGTGGAGCGTATGTAAAAATTCCGCGGCTCATACCGCATCCGGTTCTCGTCGTCCACCGTCTTTCCGGTCTGAATGCACAGCAGCACATCATGGCTCTCTGCGTCCTCTTTCCGCAGATAGTGGGCGTCGTTGGTGCACACCAGCGGTATTCCCGTCTCGTTGTGCAGCCGCAGGATGCCCCGGTTCACCTCTGTCTGCTCCCGGATGCCGTGATCCTGCAATTCCAGATAGAAGTCCTCGCCGAATATGCCCCGCATCTCCAGCGCATACGCCCTGGCCCCGTCGTAGTCCCCGTTCAGCAGCCGCTTGGGTATCTCTCCCGCCAGACAGGCCGACAGGGCGATCAGCCCTTCGGAATGAGCGCGCAGCAGCTCCATGTCGATGCGCGGTTTGATGTAAAAGCCCTCGATGTACGCCTGAGACACCATGTACGACAGGTTCCGGTACCCCGTCTCGTTCTTGCACAGCAGCACCAGATGCCGCGATTCCGCGTCGAACTCATGCTGCTTGTCAAACCGTGTCCGCCGGGCCACATACACCTCGCACCCGATAATGGGATGGATCCCCTCCGCCTTGCAGGCGCGGTAAAAGTCCACCGCGCCGTACATGACGCCGTGGTCGGTGATGGCGCAGGCCGTCTGCCCCAACTCCTTTACCAGCTTCGGCAGATCGCGTATCCTGCACGCACCGTCCAAAAGGCTGTATTCCGTATGCACATGCAGATGCACAAATCCCATATCCGCTCTCCTTTATTGCTCCCCCATCATTTCGCACAGGATCTCCGCCGCGCTGACGATCAGCAGCCCGCAGTGATCCCCCGCCGCCAGTTCCAGCGCCGCAGCTGTAGGCTCCAATTCCTTCTCCGCCAACAGCTCCCGGCAGTTTAGATGTTTGAATCTCTCCGTAAACCGCCTCTGGTACTCCTTTGTGATCTCCGCGGCTCTGGCTTTGCTCCCGGCCATTTCCGGACACGCGCACCCCAGAATCATCACCGGCGCATTCACCGCTCCGCATATGTTCCCGCTGCGCACGCCGCCGCCCAGCCCGGCGCCCATAGCCATGGCCTGGGCCTCCGTAATGCCCATCACGTCCGCAAAGGCCGCCAGCAGCGACTGTGCGCAGTTGGCGCCGTTCTTTCTGTATCGTATGGCGCTCCCGCACCGTTCTCTCATGGTCATAGCGCTCTGGCCTCCTCCATCAGTTTTCTCATCCGATGATTCATGCAGGACTTCGTCACCGGCGGATCGCACTTCTCCGCCAACTGTACCAGCGACAGTTCCGGATACTCCAACCGCAGCTCTGCCGTCTGCCGCAGCTTCTCCGGCAGCTTCTCCCACCGTGCGCTGTGCCGCAGCTTCTCAATGGCCGCCATCTGCTCCTGCGCCGCGTCCAGCGTCTTGTTCACGTTGGCCATATCGCAGTTCATGGCCCGGTTGGCCCCGTTGCGTATCTCCTTGTCCACCTTGGCCGTCATGATGTCCATGGCCGCCGCCGGCGCGCCGATCTTGGTCAGAAAATCCTCGATGTGCTCCGACTGCTTGAAGTACAGCAGCGCGTCCGCACCCCGCCGGATCGTCCGCGGCAGGAACCCCATCTCCTCCATCAGCGCCTGCACCTCCCGGCTGGCCGGCACATGGCTGGTGGCCAGTTCCAGGTGATACCGCTTCTCCGGATCTGTCACGCTGCCCCCCGCCAGAAACGCCCCCCGCAAAAAGGCCGTCCGGCAGCAGTCCTCCTCCAACAGGCCAAAGTTCACATGCAGCGCTGTCAGCTGCCGTGCGTCATAGCCCAAAATGTTGATGATCTTTTCCAGCTTCTCCGCTTCCGTGATGCCGAATATCAGCTTTCCTTTACCGTTCCGCTCCTCCGGCAGCCTGTCGAACTTCACCCCGAAAGCTTTCTGGAACAGCTTCGGCAGCCGTGCGGCAAAATCGCCGCTCTCCGTGATGATCCGCACCTCGGCGGGCGTGAATGTATTGCAGTACAGCAGCACGCCGTAGCCCTCCGCCCGTGCGCAGCACTGTCGGCTGATCCCCGTGCGGCACAATTCGTTCTTCACTTTTCCCGCAAATGAGATCATAGCCCCTCTCCTTACTGCTCCACCCGGCAGAACGCCACCGTCTGCCCTTTCATGGATATCTTTTCCACCCGATAGCCGTATACCGCCAATTCCTTCTTATATGTCAGAAACGAGTGGTCGATAGGCACTCCGGCAATTCGTCCGATATCCTCAAACGTCAGTGTGAACCGTTCCCGCCCGTCCTCGCGCACATATTCCCAGAGAGGTTCATATTTGCTCATAGGTCAACCCTGTTTCTCCTGTTCTCCGCCTGCGGGCGATGCCGCAATACTTATCTCCCCATATCCCGGTGGCTTTCCGTCACAGGGAATCCCTGTTCACCGATGTGCGCCGCCAGCCGGTGCGCCACCGCCACCGAACGGTGGTGTCCGCCGGTGCAGCCTACAGCCAGCACCAGCTCCGTCCGTCCCTCCTGCCGGTACTGAGGCAGCAGGAAATCCACCATCGGTGTCAGCTTGTCCCAAAAGGCCTCCGTGACCTCCGACATCATCACATAATCGCGCACCGGCGCGTCCAGGCCGTTCAGCGCCTTCAACTCCGGCACATAGTACGGATTCGGCAGAAACCGTACATCCAGCACCAGATCCGCCTCCGGCGGCAGCCCATTCTTAAATCCAAAAGACAGCACCGTCACATTCATCCCGCCGCTGCCGCCGCCCAGCATGGACAAAAGCGTACTGCGCAGCTTGGCCGTGGAAAAGGCCGATGTGTCCAGCACCAGATCCGCCCTCTGCCTCACCGGGGCCAGCAGTTCACGCTCCCGCGCCACCGCATCCTCGATGGAACCGCCGCCGCACAGCGGGTGGCTTCGCCTCGTCTCCTTGTACCGGTTGATGATGGTATGGGTGTCCGCTTCCAGAAACAGCAGTCGGCACTTCAGTCCCCGTGAACGCAGTTCGTCCACCGCCTGGATCAGCTTTGCAAACGGCTCGCCGACACGCACATCGTACACAAAGGCCAGCCGGTCATACCGTCCGCCCGCCGCCGCGCAGAACTCGGCAAATTTCACCATCATCTCCGCCGGCAGATTATCCACGATGTAATAGCCGCTGTCCTCCAGACAGATGGCCGCCCGACTCTTGCCCGCGCCGGATAATCCCGAAATAATGAGTATTTCCAATGTTCCATCCTTCCTGCCGCAAATTGCATCCGTGTACAGCGCCTGTCAGCCCCGTGTACAACCCCATTTACAACTTGATTTTCAACCTTTTGTACAAGTATATTTTCAAGGTGTACTGTACAGGTTTTCGTGAATAATATTCATTCTATAGAGCTTATAATTGTATAATATTCATGTGATAATGCGCACTTCCGGCTCCAGTTCCACGCCGGTCTGCTCCTTGACGCGCCACTGTATCTCCGCCATCAACGCCGCCACATCGGCGCTGGTGGCCCCGCCTTTATTGATGACAAATCCCGCATGCTTCTCCGACACCTGGGCCCCGCCCACGGCCAGGCCCTTCAGTCCGCACTGATCGATCAGCGCCGCAGCATAGTGCCCCTCCGGCCGCTTAAAAGTGCTCCCCGCGCTCGGATATTCCAGCGGCTGTGAAGCTTTTCTCCTTGCCATCAGTTCATCCATCTTTGCCCGTATTTCCTCCGGTACGCCGGGCTGCAGCCGGAACTTCGTCTGCAGCACTACCGCCTCAGAATGCTCCGTCAGCAGGCTGTGCCGGTATGAGAATGCCATCTCCGCCCCGCTGAGGGTACGGATACCCTCGTCCGGGAACAGCACTGTTGCTTCCCGCACCACCTGGGCCATCTCACCGCCGTAAGCTCCCGCGTTCATGCACACCGCGCCGCCCACGCTGCCCGGTATCCCATGGGCAAATTCCAGACCGGAAAGTCCCGTTTTCTGTGCAAAAACCGCACATTTTGCCAGTGTTGCGCCGCACTGCGCCGTGATCTCGCCGGTCCTTTCCCCGGCGTCCACGCCGTTCATATCGCGGGTGCAGATCACCAGCCGCGCCACTCCTTCGTCCGCAAACAGCACATTGGTGCCGTTGCCAAGTACGAGCGGTTCCGCCCCGATCTCCAGTGCCCGGCTCATCAGCAGCACCAGTTCCTCACCACTGCGCGGAAAAGCCATGCGCCGCGCCGGTCCGCCAATACGGAAGGACGTGTACCGACTCAGCGGCACATCTCGCGCATATTCCATTTCCGGCAGATAGTCTGCCGCCCATTTGTCCAGTTCCTCGTACCAGTTCATAGTCCCTCCACCCCTTGAAAATACACGGCTCACGCCCGCGCACAGCGCGGGCACCCCCATCAGATACGCTTATTCTTCCCCAAAAGCGCTGCGCCGATCAGCCCCGCCCGGTTGCCCAGCTGGGCCTTGACAATACGCGTCCGCCGGTCGCGTCCGCAGGGTATGCTCTCCTTTGCGACACGCTTCTGTATGGGGAGCAGCAGCTGTTCGTCCGCCTCGTTGCTGACACCCCCGCCGATGGCCAGCGTGTCCGGCTGAAAGATATTAACCACATTGATCACGCCGCAGGCCAGATAATCCACATACCTGTCACACACCGCCTGCCCCACCGCGTCGCCCTCACGGGCGGCGATAAAGGCCGACTGCCCGGACACATGCCCGTCATTTGCCGCCACTACGCGGGCCAACCCGCTGTCCGGATGTTCCGCCAGCGCCTCTGCCGTCATGCGTTTCAGCGCCGTGGCGCTGGCATACCGTTCCCAGCAGCCATGCCGCCCGCAGGGGCATGGCAGACCGTTCTGCTCGATGACCATGTGCCCCACTTCGCCGGCCATACCATTGGCGCCGTGGTATATTTTCCCATTGTGCACGATACCCGCACCCACGCCCGTTCCCAGCGTAACGGTCACAAAACGCTTGCTTTCGCGCCCCGCGCCCACATGGTATTCCGCCAGCGCCGCGCAGTTGGCATCGTTTTCGATATACAGGGGAATATTCAAATATTTATGAAACAGCTTCCGCAGCGGCACGTCCCGCAGCGGCAAATTGCATGTATAATTAATCGAACCGGAGCGTATCTCCACCGTTCCCGGCACGCCCACACCCACCGACGCCACGTTGCTGACAGGAATAGCGGCAGCCTTGGCCAGCTCCTGCACCAGCGATGCTACCGTCCACGCCAGGCCGTCCTGATCCACGATAGATGCCACCTTCATTTTCTGCGTAACCAGCAGACTTCCGTTTTCGTCCACTAAGCCCGCCTTCAAGTTGGTGCCGCCAATGTCTACGCCAACATACTTCATCCTTTTTCTGCCCCGTCCTTTGTGTGCTTCGCCTTCAGCATGGCGTCCACCTTGCTGTCAAACTGCGTCACGAAATCCCGCGCCGCATTGTATCCATACTTCATCTGCCGGTTTTTCATAGTGGCAATCTCCACAATACCCGCCAGGTTCCGTCCGGGCCGCACCGGGATAGTCACGATAGGCAGACTCACGTCCAGCATAGTGTATTTTTCTTCACCCAGGCCCAGCCGGTCATAGAACTTTCCGTCCTCCCACTGCTCCAGTTGGATGACAAGGTCGATCTCCGTATCAAACTGCACCGCACCCATGCCGAACAACTGCTGCACGTCGATGACGCCCACGCCGCGTATTTCGATATAGTGCCGAATGATCTCCGGTGCCGTGCCGTACAGAGAGTTGGACACCCGGCGTATCTCCACCGCATCGTCCGCCACCAGACGGTGGCCGCGCTTGAGCAGCTCAATGGCTGTCTCACTTTTTCCGATGCCGCTGTCGCCCAGGATCAGTACGCCCTGTCCATAAATATTCATCAATACACCATGCCGTGTGATCTGCGGCGCCGTTACCCGGTTCAGATAGTCAATAACACGGCTTGTGATATCCACAGTGGAATCCACCGCCCGCAGCAGTGTGCGGTCATGCTTTTCTGCCATCTGCACCAGTTCCTCCGGCGCGTCCATATTGCGCGCCAGGATCAGCGCAGGAAACGGGTAGCTTAAGAGCTGGTTAAATACCCGAAGTCGCTCCTGCTCGGTCATACGCTCCAGATATCGTATCTCCCCCCGCCCCAGTATCTGCAGCCGTTTGTCGTCAAAATAATCGTAGAATCCTACCAACTGCAAAGCCGGACGGTTCACATCAGAAATGGTGATCACCGCTGTGTCGTAATCGCTGCCGCGATGCAGTATCTCCATCCCAAACGTTTCCACCATCTTTTTCAAGCTGGCGGGCGTGCGTTTCACTTTCTCCATGAGCGCTCCTCCTGCCCCGGAAAGGCAAATTTCTTTATATAATTATATCTTGTACAGTTCTTTTTCGCAACACTTTCCCAACGCAAAAAAAATTTCGTTTTTTTGTCAAATTATACTTGCAATTTCCCCGTGTATCTGTTATTATATCAACTGCTTGCAATGCAAGAGGTTATGTTTTGACAGCAAGGAGGTGCAACGGATGGCAAAGTGCGAATTTTGCGACAAGGGCGTGACCTTTGGTATCAAGGTGTCCCACTCTCATCGGCGTTCCAATCGCCCCTGGAAGCCCAATGTCAAGCGCGTGAAGGCTGTGATCAACGGTACGCCTCGCCATGTGTATGTTTGTACCCGATGCCTGCGTTCCGGCAAGGTTACCCGTGCGATCTGATCGCGTCTGAACTGCACAGTTAAAAGCTCTGCGATGTGTCGCAGAGCTTTTTGCGTTTTGTAGGGAATGAGCTGTCCGCTGCAGCGGACAGCTCATTCCTTATTCTTCCACCACGGGGTAATCCGTAGTATCGGTAAAATGCCACCACTCGGCGCTGTATGGCCGAAAACCGCAGGACACCATGGTTTCCTCCAGCAAGCGAACATTATCACGGGCCTCCGTATCGGACACATCGCTGTAGTCCCTATCCGCTATAGCGGTAAAATCGTCAAAATCCGTGGGCATAGGCACGGGCAGCCCGTCGGCAGTCACCAGTGTAACATCCACCGTATTGCCCCGGCTATGGCCGGAATAGCCCTTTGTGGGATCGGCCACATACTGCGGATCGGGGCATACCTCCCACAGACGGAACTGCGCGCTGACGGGGCGATAGGCATCCCAGATATTCAGTGCCATGCCCTGCTCGGCCAGTATCTCCTGTGCCTGTGACAGTTTTTTCACTGTGCCGTAGCGCAGCTGGGGCTGGGTAAAATCGTAGATCACCTGTCCTGTGAAATTGTTCTTCGTGGCGTAACGGAGCTCAGCGTACACACCGGGAATATAGGTACATATATCCACCAACATATCTTCTGCCGGTTCTGGTTCCTGTTCCGGCTCTGGATCGGGGACAGTTGGAATGTGCCCCTCAGGAGTTATATCCGCGGTTTCCTGCGGCGGCACAGGTGTGTCGTTATTCGTCTCCGGGAACACTGCACAGCCAGGGATAAAGCAAATTGCAATCAGAATACATGTTGTGCAAAGCAGATATTTCCAATATGTCATATACGTCATCCAATCCTTCTTACAGCTCCGGATCCCAGCTTTTCTTCCCGGCGGATCGGTTCGGCGGCTCCTCTGCCGCGGACTCGGCGGTACCGCGGCGGGCAAAGCCCAGATAGCGGGTACCCTGGAACGTCAGATCGCCCACGTCGCCCTCTGCCAGCAGACCGTACTCCCGTCCAGAGACGTGCAGTTCCAGCCGGTCGCCGCTGTCGAACTGGAAGGTCGCATAGTATGTGGTGGAGGTGCTGGTGTGCATACCCACGTCGTTATTATTATGATGGTGTACATCGGTATTCTGCCGTTTGGCTACAACAGCCGCCTGCACCGTCAAGCGCGGAGAGTTGTTGTTTTTGTGCCAGGTTGCAATGCACCTTACCGCCAAGGCAATGAAGCCTGCGATGACGATGGCAAACACCGCGAAAACAATCACCTGCATGATGTTAAACCCCGCGTCAAAGCCAAGCCAAAAACCCATATCTATTCTCCTTTCACACTTGTCAATTTATTTTGCTTTATACTTTCTTCAAATGATGCGAGGCGGCCTTCAGCATGAGTTTCTTGGTGCCGACCGTGTCGAAGGCCACCTCCAGCAGCGCATCGCCGCCCATAGGCCGTACGGAGAGCACCAACCCTCTGCCAAAGGCATCGTGCTCCACCGTTTCCCCTGGCTGCAGTTGTATGTAGGAAGCGGCAGACAACGCTTTTGCCGCCGTTCCGGCTGTACGCAGAGATCCTGGTCGGGGCGCTGCGGACACCTCGCGGCGCGTCGAGGCCGCGGTAATCGGGCGCGTATAGCTGCCGTAACTGTACCCGCCATCGCCGCCGGAACCATCCCATGCCTCACCGCGGGGCACCGGCTTGGACAGCCACTCCATGTTGTCCTCCGGTATCTCATTTAGGAACCGCGAGGGCATACAGGGTGTCGTTTTGCCGTACAGCGTGCGCTGGCGGGCGTTTGTCAGCGTCAGCTTCTCCTTGGCGCGTGTCATGGCCACATAGCACAGCCGGCGCTCCTCCTCCATCTCGTCACCGTCGCCCATGGCGCGATTTCCTGGGAAAAGTCCCTCCTCCATGCCAACAACGAATACCTGAGGGAATTCCAGTCCCTTGGCGGCGTGCATGGTCATCATGGTCACGCAGTTGTCACCGTCCACGCGGCTGTCCAGATCGGTGTACAGTGCGATCTCATCCAGAAAGCCGGACAGACTGGTTTCCGTCCCCTCGGCATTCTCCAGATACGCCAGAATGCTGGACTTCAGTTCCTCTACGTTTTCCAGCCGTCCACGGCTTTCCACATCATCCTTCTCACGCAAGGCCGGCGCGTACCCGCTGCGCTCACAAACATAGTCGTAGAACTCCGGCAGCTCACAATCCGGTAAGCGAAGGCGCATTTCCTCGATCATATCTGTAAAGGCTTTCAGCTTTGCAGCTGCATTCTTCAGCTCCGTAAATTCATCAGCACGGCGGAACACATCGTACAGCGTCAGTCCGTACTGTGTGCTGATAAGCTGCGCCTTATCCACGGTAGTCTGGCCGATCTTCCGGGCCGGCACATTGACGATGCGCCGCAGGCGCAGATCGTCCGTGAGGTTATTGATCACGCACAGATACGCCAGCATGTCCTTCACCTCGGCCCGATCGAAGAACTTCAACCCGCCGTAGATCTTATAGGGTACGCCGCTGCGCTTGCAGGCATATTCCAGCGCGTTGGACTGGGCATTGGTGCGGTACAGCACCGCGCAGTCACCCCAGTTACCGCCCCGGCGATAGTACATCATGATCTGGCCCAGGACAAAATTGGCTTCGTCGCTCTCGTTGAATGTTGTCTTTACCGTCACCAATTCACCGCGGCCATTTTCGGTCCACAGTGTCTTTCCCTTGCGCCCCTGGTTATTGCGGATGACCGCATTTGCCGCGTCCAGGATATTCTGGGTAGAGCGATAATTCTGCTCCAAGCGGATGACACGCGCTCCTTTGAACTGTCGCTCAAAGCTCAAAATATTGGCAATATCCGCACCCCGAAAACGATAAATGCTCTGGTCATCGTCACCCACCACGCAGATGTTCCGCGCCGGACCGGTCAAAAGCCGGGCAAGTTCGTACTGCAGTGCATTGGTGTCCTGATACTCGTCAATGAGCACATAGCGGAACTTGTGCTGGTAGTACTCCCGCACATCCGGCACTGTCTGCAGCAGCCGTACCGTGTGCCAAAGCAGGTCATCGAAATCCAGCGCGTTGGCCTCACGCAGCTTTTTATTGTAAAGCGAATAAACTTTACCGATCCTGATTTTACGCCAATCATTGATGGCCTTCCATTGCTCCAAAAACTCCTCCGGCGTCTGCATATCGTTTTTAGCGCGGGAAATAACGGACTGCACTTCACGGGGCGGAAAAGACTTCTCCTCCAGTCCCAATTCCTTGAGGATATCCTTGACCACCCGTTTGCTGTCATCGCTGTCGTAGATGGTAAAGCTGCGGTCAAATCCCAGCCGGTCAATATCCCGCCGCAGGATCCGCACACAGGCGGAATGGAACGTAGACGCCCACACATCGGCGGCAATGCCCTCCCCCAGCATGCGGCCCAAACGTTCCTTCAATTCATTGGCGGCCTTGTTGGTAAATGTGATCGCCAGCACTTCCCAGGGACGTGCCGGCTCCACCGCGCAGAGATACTCCGCCAGCGGACGCTGACTCTCATCCAGTGAAGATGCATATTGTTGCAGAAACTGCACCTCATCCTCCGTGATCGGTACGGGGATCTCCTCTGTGTCGCTGCCGCGGCCATAGCGCAGTAAGTTGGCCACCCGATGGATCAGCACCGTGGTCTTGCCGGAACCTGCGCCCGCTAACAGCAGCAGCGGCCCCTCCGTAGCCAGCACACCCTGTCTCTGGCATTCGTTCAAATTCTGATAGTCCGCCGCGATAGCGTCGTGCCGGGCCTTGATAAACCGTCTTTCCAAATCCGTCATTCGGATTGCCTCGCTTTTCTTTTTTTCTTTTATATTCTAATACATATTCCCTATCCGGTCAACCAAAAGTAAAAGAATATAGAAAATTTGTTCGATTCCTCTTGACAAGAACGTTTGTTCGATTTATACTATGTACAGAACAAAAGTTCGATCAAGGAGGAAACGAACATGACTACTTTTGGTTTCATCATCACTCTGCTGGGCGCTGGCTCTATTGCCGCGAATGTGCTACGTCTTATTGACTGCATCGACAAGCCGTCCCGTCGCCGCCGCATGGCATAAATCCGTGGAACTGCTGGACAAACTGGCTATTCTGTCAGACGCTGCCAAATATGACGCGGCGTGCACCTCCAGCGGTATCCGGCGGGGCTTCCGGCCCGGAATGATCGGCAATACATCCTCATCCATCGCCGGATGCTGCCATAGTTTTTCCGCGGATGGCCGCTGTATCACGCTGCTGAAAGTTCTGTTGAGCAACGCCTGTGTATACGACTGCAAATACTGTGTCAACCGCCGCAGCAATGATACCCGCCGCGCCGCTTTCACACCGCGCGAACTGGCGGAACTGACCATAGGCTTCTACCGGCGCAACTATATCGAAGGGTTGTTCCTGTCCAGCGGTGTGCTGCGCAGCCCCGACTACACCATGGAACAAATGATCCGAGCCCTGCGGATCCTGCGGGAAGAGTACCATTTTAACGGTTATATCCATGCCAAGGCCATCCCTGGCGCTGCGCCGGAACTGGTACATCAGTTGGGCCTGCTTGCGGACAGGCTCAGCGTGAACATCGAATTACCAAGTCAGCAAGGCCTGCAGGCACTGGCTCCGGACAAATCCAAGGAAGCCATTCTCCGCCCCATGGGGTTGATCCGTGACGGTGCTGCCCAGAGCAAGGCAGAGGTGGCCAAATACAAGCATGCCCCGGTATTCGCCCCTGCAGGCCAGAGCACACAGCTGATCGTAGGCGCTACCGATGATACAGATCGACATATTCTCCATTTGACAGAGTCGCTGTACCGGAAATACCGGTTAAAGCGGGTATTCTATTCCGCTTATGTACCGGTGGTAGAAAACAGCCTTTTGCCATCCCTTGACACAAAGCCGCCCCTGCTGCGGGAGCATCGCCTGTACCAGGCAGACTGGCTCCTTCGATTTTATGGCTTTCATGCCTCCGAATTGCTGGACGATGCCCACCCGGACTTTGACCCGCGGCTGGATCCAAAGTGTAACTGGGCCTTACGGCATATAGAGCAGTTCCCGGTGGAGATCATGCGGGCTGATATGGAAACTTTGCTGCGCGTACCGGGTATCGGCCCTGTTAGCGCTCGTCGCATCGTGTCTGCCCGCCGCTGTGGCACGCTGCGCTTTGAGGATCTCAAGAAGCTCGGCGTGGTGCTGAAGCGTGCGCAGTATTTCATCACTTGCGGCGGCAGTCTGCAGGAAGGACTGCGTTTCTCCCCTGCTACGCTGCCTCTGCAGCTGGAACGTCTGGAACGCGGCCTGCTTCCCGTAGAGCAAGCCCGTCAATTGAGTTTGTTTGACACGGTGGGAGAGGCGGTATGAATGATGTGATCTATCAATACGACGGCAGTCTGGAAGGTTTTCTGTGCTGCGTATACGAGAGCTATGTCTATAAAGAGATCCCCGCCGCTTTCTGCTGCGACGAGGATCCTGTGTCTCTATATGATGTTCGAACTGTTGTAACTCAATCAGAGCATAGTCAAAGAGTCAGCCGCGGTATTGCCAATCGATCGACCAAAGCCCTGGCGGTGGTGCGCCGCGGCTTTTTGACCTGTCTTCCGGATAAGGAACTATGTCTGTACACCTTTATCCGTAAACTGCTGTCCGATGGTCCTGGCTTTATGCGCGATCTCTCCGATCCCGCCTGCTACCCTCTGTACCGCGCCATCCGTCACATGAATGGAGAACTTGAAAAGCTGCGCGGTTTCATTCGCTTTTCAGATTACGGCGGGACGTTGGGCGCGGAGATCGAACCCAAAAACCGTGTTTTGCCGCTGCTGCGCGGTCATTTCTGTCAGCGCTATGCCAATGAGACATTCTTTATCTATGACCGCACTCACCACGATATTCTCCTTCATTCTAACGGACGCTCCTTTATTACACAAATAGACGAGTTTCAGCCCGCTTTGCCGGAAAGCGAAGAATTGCATTTTCGCGCACTGTGGAAGCGATTTTTTCAAAGCGTCACTATATACGAGCGCGAAAATCCCCGTTGTCAAAATTCTTTCCTGCCTAAGCGCTATCGCGGCACAATGACAGAATTTCTCCCTTTAGAATACGAAAAGGAGCTGTACGCGCAGACTCTGCCGCTGCCAGATATATCCGGTTAGGCCACACAGCTGTTTTCGGGCAGGAAAAACGACCACCCTGCTATTGCAGAATGGCCGCTTTGCGGCACGCTGCCGCTCCCCCTGTTTACTTCCCCCGTAGAATAAACTGACATTTGAGCCGCCTCCAAAGCGGTATGTTCCGCTCCCGCGGCTCTCCCCCTGTCAGCTATTCCTCAGTCAATAGTTCGCGCAGCTTTTGCAGACTGCGGCGTTCCAAACGGGAAACCTGCACCTGTGATACCTGTAGTATACGAGCAGTTTGCTCCTGCGTCAACCCCTTAAAGAAGCGTAGGATGATTGTTTTTTGTTCTCGCTCCGGCAAAGCCTCGATCGCATCCTGCAGCGCAATGCGTTCGACCAGCGAGATTGCAGGCTCTTCCGCGCATATGGTGGATTCCAGTGTTAGGCCTTCCGTTGTCTCCTGCTGCAGCGATTCTGGTGCAATCAGCGCCAGATCCACTGCAGCGATCTCTTCCGGTGTCATGCCTGTTTCCTCCGCAAGCTGCGACAGCTTCGGCTCGCAGCCGAGCTTGCTCTGTAACCGTTCCCTTGCCGCCCAAAGAGTCTGCCCTTTTTCCCGCATGGTTCGGCCTACCTTTACCGGCCCATCATCTCGCAAAAACCTGCGGATCTCTCCCGCAATCTTTGGTACAGCGTAGGTGGAAAACTGTGTCCCATATGTCAAGTCAAATCCCTTTACCGCCTTGACGAATCCAATGCAGCCCAACTGATACAAATCATCAGTTTCCACGCCGCAGCCGTTATAGCGGCGTACAATGGACCATATGAGCCCTGCATTCTCCGTCAGCAGCTGCGCCTCTGCCTTGTCATCTCCCTGCTGCGCCCGTTCCAGCAGCGCCAGCCGGTCACTCATCGCACTGTGGACAGCCGCTGCGCTATGCGCTTGCGCATCTGTACTGTGGTTCCTTTACCCGGTACAGATCGTACTACCAATCGATCCGTGAAGCTCTCCATGATGGTAAATCCCATACCGCTGCGTTCGCTTCCACCAGTGGTGTACATGGGTCGCCGAGCTCGTTCCACATCCTCGATGCCGCATCCCCAATCCCGGATAGTGATCTCCAGGATGCCGCCTTTCAGTATTCTCATTTTCATTACGATTTTGCCTAACTGCTCCGGGTACGCGTGAACGATCGCATTCGTCACCGCCTCGCTGACTGCTGTTTTGATATCCCCCAGCTCATCCAGCGTAGGATCGAGCTGTGCGGCAAAGCCTGCTGCCGCGATCCTGGCAAACCCTTCGTTGCTGCTGCGGCTGAGAAACTCCAATGCAGCATAATTTTCGGCGCGTATCATATATGTACTCTCCTCCTTTATTCGATTGTCATCATACGGCCTATACCGGATGCCTCAAACACCTTACGCGGCTGCGGCCCCACATGGCACAGCATAACCGTGCCTCCCAACTCACGCATTCGCTGCCACCCCCGCAGCGCCACAGCTATACCGGAACTATCCATAAATGTCACACCGGAAAGATCCAGCACCAACACCAAAGGAAGCGTCCTCTCGATCTCTCGTTCCAAGCTCTCCAACAGTCCTTTTGCGCCGTGATGGTCTAACTCTCCGGCCAGGAAAAATTCCAATGTCTGTCCTTCATTTTTTGCCGATACTTCCATTTAGATACTCCTTTGCCTTATTGTTCTGAACTCGCAGCATTCATCTGCATCTGCGAGGTACACTACCATCAGAGAAAACACTTTGGCTCAATACCCTGCGGTTATTATAGAATAAAGCCTCCGCAAAATTTGTCGAAAACCGTCGGAAGCGCGAAAAATTTTGGAAAGAAACCTAAAAAGTACGGGAATTTTTTGATACTCATTTTATTTACTATATTCCACAGGCTATATCTGCGTCAGAAATCTCTGAATCAAATGCTGACAAACAAAAAAGACGCCCTTTAGACACGGGCGGATAACGAAGCATTAAACAAA
>CAVGEC010000003.1:0-53151 GCA_963628195.1 Bacteroidaceae bacterium | reverse complement strand
TTTGTAAAAGGAACGGGGCTTCGACCAACAGGTCGAAGCCCCGTTTGTTCAAATTTCAGCTGCGTCCGAAACCTCAAGCACGATCCTTCGGCAAGCCCTGCACAAATGTGCCTTAGGCTTGTCGATGTCCGTCACCCTGCAAAGCCGCAGGTCGTTCCCAAACGCCATGTCTGTCATCTTGAACGGGTCGTCTGTCCACAGCAGGGAATAGCCCCGCTCACCCTTGAGATAACCAGCCTCCATCGCCTGACCGCAATAAGGACAATTCATGCGGAAGCACCCCCGCTCTTATCAGACTTCTGTTCTCAGTTGATCTGCTTGCGGCGGCTCAGGTTCATCGTGCCGTCCTTCATCTCGCCGACGCTCTCAAGGCTCTTGCCCGTGCCCTCGGCGACGCACTGGATGGCGTTCTCCGCCACCACCGTGTGGATGCCCGTGCGCGCCGTGACCAGCTTATCAAAGCCGCGGATCAGGCTGCCGCCGCCGGTCATCACGATGCCGTTGCTGGAAATGTCAGCCACCAGCTCGGGCGGCGTGCGCTCGAGGACCTGATGCACCGCCTCCATAATGCGCTCGACCGGCTCCTCAAAGGCGTCCATCATCTCCGTGGAGGTCACGGTGATGAGCTTGGGCAGCCCCGTGAGCAGGCAGCGGCCCTTGACCTCCATCGCCATTTCCTCCTCGGGCGGGAATACACAGCCGATGGTCATTTTCATCTCCTCAGCCGTGCGCTCACCGATGAGCAGGTTGTGCTTGCGGCGCATATACTTCACGACCGCCTCGTTGAACTGGTCGCCCGCGACCTTGATGGATGCGCTCTCGACCACGCCGGAGAGCGAGATCACGGCAATGTCGCTCGTGCCGCCGCCGATGTCGATGATGAAGTGGCCGTCGGGCTGGGTGATGTCGATTCCCGCGCCGATCGCCGCCGCGACCGGCTCCTCGATGAGGTACACGCGCCGCGCGCCGGCCTGAATGCCCGCGTCGATGACCGCGCGCTCCTCGACCTCGGTGATGCCGGAGGGCACGCAGATGATGACGCGGGGCTTGAACAGCTGGAAGCCTCCCACGACCTTATGCAGGAACTCGCGGAGCATACGCTCGGTCATATCGTAGTCGGAGATAACGCCCTCGCGCAGGGGGCGGATGGCCACGATGTTGCCGGGGGTACGGCCCAGCATGGCCTGGGCCTCGACGCCCACCTTGAGGAGTTTGCCGGTATTCTTGTCAATGGCCACCACGGAGGGCTCGTTCAATACGACGCCCTTGCCCTTCACATACACCAGTACGGAAGCGGTACCCAGGTCGATGCCGATATCTTTTGCAATGGAACACATACTACTGCACCTCTATTATATTATTTTATCTTTTGTTCCGGGCAAAGCTCCCGGTGGTTTCTGATTTATTTATTATACCGATTGGGAACGGATTTTGCAACTGTGAAATGCAGATCACCGCATTTTCTGTATTCTATACGGAAAGGCCGCGGTTCATACGTCAATGGTCGCGGGCCATGGCCAGCGTCAGGCAGACCACGTCCGCCGCGTCGGCGCTTTTCAGCACGCGGACGCACTCGGCAAGGGTGGCGCCGGTGGTGATGATATCGTCGATGAGCAGAAAGCGCTTGCCGACGATATTGGCCGGATCCACCGCCTCGTAAGCGCCCAGGACGTTGGCGCGGCGCTCCGCCGGATCGTCGATGCCGGACTGGGCTGGGTTATCCCGCACCTTACGCAGCGTCTCCTGCGGCTGGACATGCCAGTCCACGCACAGGCTGGCGCACAGGAAGCGGGCCTGGTCAAAGCCGCGCTTTTTCAGGCGCTTCTGACTGACGGGCACCCAGGTAACGGCATCGAATCGATCCGCAAAGGCCTGGGCGGCGGTTTCGGCCATAAGCGCGCCGAAGGTGTTGAGGTACTCCACCTTGCCCCTGAACTTGAAGGCAAGGACAGCCTCGCGGACACGGTCTTCATAGTACAGAGGCGCAGCGCACTGGCCGAAGGGGCCGGTACGGATACGGTCACAGCGGGGCATGCCCTTGCGGCAGCGCTCACACATCAGTTCCTTGCCGGCCACGCGCCCGCAGAAGGGGCACTTGGCCGGGAACAGAAAGTCCAGCACGCTGCGGCCCGCCTTGTTCAGCGAATCGTTGAAATTATCCATGGTAGCCCTCCTTCAGTCGGCGGCGCAGGCCGCTGTAGCGGCGCTGCTGCCTGTCATTTTCGGCCATTTGGGTGAGCACAGCATCATCGCCGGCGATGATGAGCAGCTTACGGGCGCGGGTGATGGCGGTGTACAGCACACCGCGCACCAGCAGCGTGGGGGCGGCGGGGGCGGCGGAGAGGATCACCGCCGGGTACTCGCTGCCCTGGGATTTATGTACGGTGATGGCATAGGCCATATCCAGCTGAGAGAGCAGGTCGGCGGTATAGACGGCGGTGCGGTCGTCGAAGCGGAGAGTAATGAACTCACCGGAGGGATCGATATCCTGTATGACACCCACATCGCCGTTGAATATGCCGCTGCCGACGGAGCCATCGTCCTTTTCCCAGAGAACATCGTAGTTGTTTTTGGTCTGCATCACCCGGTCCCCCACCCGGAAGGTCACGTCACCCCACTGCTTCTGGCGCTTGCCGCGCTCCGGCGGGTTCAGCGCCGCCTGCAGGGCGCGGTTCAGCGCCGCGGTACCGCAGGGGCCCTTGCGGGTGGGCGAGAGCACCTGGATCTGGTCGGCGGGAATATCCATGTTTCTGGGCAGCCGGTCACGGCACAGCTCCACCACTGTCTGCACCAGTCTGTCCGGTGCACGGCGGCGGAGGAAGAAAAAGTCTCCCCCGCTGCTGTTGTCCAGCAGCGGCGGCTGGCCGCGGTTGACAGCGTGGGCACTGCGGATGATGGCGGACTGCTCCGCCTGGCGGAACACCTGCATCAGCGACACGGTAGGCACCACACCGCTGCGCAGCATGTCGCCCAGCACATTGCCGGGGCCCACGGAGGGCAGCTGGTCCGGATCGCCCACCAGCACAAGGCGGCTGCCGGGGCGCAGTGCCTCCAGCAGGGAGCGCATCAGCTCGATATCCACCATGCTCATCTCGTCCACAATGACGGCGTGGGCCTCCAGCGGATCCTGGGCGTTCTTCTTAAAGGCTGTCTGGCCAGTGAGCTCGTTATAGCTCATGCCCAGGGCGCGGTGGATGGTCTGGGCCTCCTGGCCCGTCACCTCGCCCAGACGCTTGGCGGCACGGCCTGTAGGAGCCAGCAGAGCCACATCCAGGCCCATGCGCAGGTACAGCGCCACGATGCCCCGCAGGGACGTGGTCTTGCCGGTACCGGGGCCGCCGGTGAGCAGCAGCACGCCGCCCTCCGCCGCCATACGCACCGCCTGGCGCTGCAGGGGCGCATAGGCCACGCCCTGTTCCTTTTCGATGGCGTCGATGGTCTTCTCGGCATGGGACAGCCTTTCCACCGGGGCAGCGATCATGGACAGCAGCCGCTGGGCCACGAAGGTCTCCGCCTGGTACAGCCGGGGCAGATAGCAGCCCTGGACACCGGCAATGGTCTGCTGCACCACACCGAAACCCTCGATGAGCCTGTCCAGCGCCGCATCCAGATCGTCCGGCGAAATGCCGATCAGCTGGGAGGTAGCGGCAAGCAGCTTGTCCCGCGGCAGGAACACATGGCCGTTGCCGGCGTTGTGGCTGAGTTCATATTCCAGCGCCGCCCGCAGACGGCAGGGATCGTCACCGCCGAAGCCCAGGCTGATGGCAATATCGTCGGCCACGGAAAAATTCACGCCGTACTGGGCGCGGGAGAGGATATAGGGATCGTCCCGCAGGGTGGTGAGCGCAGCGTCACCATAGGTGCGCTGCAGGGACATAGCTAGATAGACCGGCAGGTCGTAGCGGGCCAGAAACTCCATGATCCGGCGCAAGCCGGTAAGGGCGCGGAACGCGTCGGACAGCTCCCGCGCCTTCTGGGCAGTGACACCCTTGATGCATTTGAGCCGCTCCGGCTCCTGCTCCAGCACCAGCAGGGTATCCTGGCCGAAACGCTCCACCAGACGGCGGGCAGTGGCGGGGCCGATGCCTTTGAGAATACCGGAGGACAGATAAGCCACGGTGTCCTCCTCGCTCTGGGGCAGGCGGCGCTCCACGCTCTCGGCGGTAAGCTGACTGCCGTGAGCAGGATGAACGCTCCACACGCCGGTAACGGTCATGCCCTCGCCGGCAGCGGCACAGGGGATACAGCCCACCACGGTGATAGGCTCTTCCTCGCCGTCCACGGCCAGCAGCAGCACCGTATAGCCGTTTTCCTCGTTATGAAATATGACGTTTTCCACGGTGCCCTCTACGGTCACGCGCTCGCCCATGGGCTCACCTCCCCTGCCGGGTTGTTTTTTCGTCGGTATAGTACGCCGCCAGTTCCTGGGGCGTCAGCAGCTTCGTGTTCATATCGGACAACAGCGCCGCGGCACGGCGGCCCTCATCTGTAAGGCCGCAGTCCACCAGCAGCACCGGCAGACGGCGCTCCTGCGCCAGGCGGCGCAGCGTCACGTCCAGGCCCGCGCCGTCGCCGGAGACCGCTACCAGATAAACGGCGTTCACCGCTCTCTCACGGCGCAGCACCAGCGAGGCCAGCAGCCACAGCAGCGCCGTGACGCCGATGGCCGCCAGCGCAGACACAATGCCGTCCTGCAAAAGTTCCATGCCGGCACCTCCCCCTGCCCTATCCTATGCGGCGGGGGCCGGTGCTGTCACTTGAGGTATTTCCTGAGATACTGGCCGGTATAGGACGCCTCGCAGGCGGCGACAGCCTCCGGCGTACCGCAGACGACCACGGTACCGCCGCCGATGCCGCCCTCCGGCCCCAGGTCGATGATATAGTCGGCGCACTTAATCACGTCCAGATTGTGCTCGATGACCAGGACGGTGTTGCCGCCGTCGGTGAGGCGCTGCAGCACCTCCAGCAGCTTGCGCACATCATCGGCGTGAAGGCCGGTAGTGGGTTCATCCAGGATATACATGGTGCGGCCCGTGGCACGGCGGCTCAGTTCGGTGGCCAGCTTGACACGCTGGGCCTCGCCGCCGGAGAGGGTAGTGCTGGGCTGGCCCAGCTTCACATAGCCCAGGCCCACGTCCCGCAGGGTGGTCAGCTTCTCATAGATGGCGGGAACAGCGGAGAAAAAGTCCAGCGCCTCGTCTACGGTCATATCCAGCACATCGGCGATGTTCTTACCCTTGTAGCGCACCTCCAGCGTCTCGCGGTTGTAGCGCTTGCCCTGGCAGACCTCGCAGGGAACATAGACATCGGAAAGAAAGTGCATCTCAATCTTCAGCATACCGTCGCCGCCGCAGGCCTCGCAGCGGCCGCCCCTGGTGTTGAAGGAGAAGCGGCCGGGGCCGTAGCCGCGGGCCTTGGCATCCGGAGTGGAGGCGAACAGGTCGCGGATGAGATTGAACAGATTGGTATAGGTGGCCGGGTTGGAGCGGGGCGTCCGTCCAATGGGGCTCTGGTCGATGGCGATGACCTTGTCCAGATACTCCATGCCCTCAATAGCGTCGTGTTTTCCGGGGCGCACCTTCATGCGGTTCAGCTGGGCGCCCAGGGCCTTGAACAGCACCTCATTGACCAGGGAGCTTTTGCCGCTGCCGGAGACGCCGGTGACGCAGGTAAAGGTGCCCAGCGGGACAGAGACATCGATGTGCTTCAGATTGTTCTCCCGTGCGCCGCGGACAGTCAGCAGCTTACCGCTGCCTTTACGCCGGTGCGCCGGCAGGGGGATAACGCGTTTACCGCTGAGGTACTGGCCGGTGAGACTATCCGGGTTTGCCATGACCTCCTCCGGAGTGCCGCAGGCCACCACCCGGCCGCCCAACGCCCCGGCGCCGGGGCCGATGTCGATGAGATAATCGGCGGCACGCATGGTGTCCTCGTCGTGCTCCACCACAATGAGGGTGTTGCCCAGGTCGCGCAGGCGCTGCAGCGTGGCCAGCAGCTTGTCATTGTCACGCTGGTGCAGGCCAATGGAGGGCTCGTCCAGGATATACAGCACGCCCATAAGACTGCTGCCGATCTGGGTGGCCAGGCGGATGCGCTGGCTCTCGCCGCCGGACAGGGTGCCGGAGGCGCGGGAGAGGGTGAGATAGCTCAGGCCCACGGACTGGAGAAAGCCCAGACGGGCGTGGATCTCTTTCAAGATCTGGGCGGCGATGATCTGCTGATTGCCGGCGAGATCCAGATGGTCGAAAAAGGCCAGGGCCTCGTCCACCGGCAGGGTAGTGGCATCATAGATGGACTTTCCGCCCACGGTAACGGCCAGGGCCTCCGGGCGGAGGCGCCTCCCCTGGCAGGCCGGGCAGGGGCAGGGTGTCATCAGTCCCTCGATCTCCTTCTTGCTGGCGTCGGACTGCGTCTCCTGGTAGCGGCGCTCCAGATTGTTGCAGATGCCCTCGAACGCCTGGTACAGCACGCCCTTGCCGCGGGGCTGGTCATAGTGGAGTTCCAGCTTTTCGCCCTTGGTACCGTAGAGGATAACATCCTTCACCGCATCGGAAAGACTGTCGTAGGGCTGGGACAGAGAGAAACGGTATTTCTTGCTGAGCGCTTCGAAATACATGCGGCTGATGCCGTCGGAGCGGATGGAGGCCCAGCCGGTGGCGGTGATGGCCCCCTCCAGAATGGACTTGCTGCCGTCGGGGACGATCAGGGCTGGATCGGCCTTCAGCTGCAGGCCCAGGCCGGTGCAGGTGGGGCAGGCGCCGAAAGGACTGTTGAAGGAGAACAGCCGCGGCGTCAGCTCCTCGATGGAGATGCCGCAGTCGTCACAGGCATAGTTCTGGGAAAAGGTGATGTCCCTCTCCTCGCGGAGCAGATTCACCGTCACCAGACCGTTAGCCAGGTTGGAGGCCGTCTCCACGGAGTCGGTGAGCCGCCCGGCGATATCGGGGCGGACGATCAGTCGATCCACCACGATGTCAATGTGGTGCTTGATGTTCTTCTCCAGCGAGATGTCCTCGGACAGCTCGTACATATTGCCGTCCACGCGGGCGCGGACAAAGCCGGATTTGCGGGCATCCTCCAGCACCTTGGCATGCTCACCCTTGCGGCCCCGGATGACCGGCGCCATGATCTGGATGCGAGTGCCCTCCGGCAAGGCCAGGATCTGGTCGATGATCTGATCCACCGTCTGGCGGCGGATCTCCTTGCCGCAGCGGGGGCAGTGGGGCGTGCCCACCCGCGCCCACAGCAGGCGCAGATAGTCGTAGATCTCTGTGACCGTGCCCACAGTAGAACGCGGGTTCTTGCTGGTGGTCTTCTGGTCAATGGAGATGGCCGGGGACAGGCCCTCGATATAGTCCACGTCGGGCTTGTCCATCTGGCCCAGGAACATACGGGCATAGGAGGACAGGCTCTCCACATAGCGGCGCTGCCCCTCGGCATAGATGGTGTCAAAGGCCAGAGAGCTCTTGCCGGAGCCGGACAGGCCCGTCAACACCACCAGCTTGTCGCGGGGGATGGTCACATCGATGTTTTTCAGGTTGTTCTCTCTTGCGCCCTTGATGAAAATTTCAGTCTGCATGGTATTCCTCATTTCTGCAACATATTGTCGCAGATAAGTGTAGTAAAATCAATTTTTAATGTCAACAACGAAATAATTTTTACACGATCACGTCCGCCGTTTTCGCCCGCAGAAGGGCGATGAGGGCGTTGGGATCGCACTCCACCTGATGGCCGATCTTTCCGGCGGAGACACAGATGGCACCGTACAGCAGTGCCGTCTCGTGGAATACGGTGGGGAACTGCTTCTTCATGCCCACGGGACTGCAGCCACCGTGGACGTAACCGGTCAGCGGCAGCAGTTCTTTCTGGGGCAGCATGGCCACAGACTTCTCCCCCACCGCTTTGGCTGCCTTTTTCAAGTCCAGATTCTCCACCACGGGGATATCGAACACATAGTATGCCCCGCTGGCGCCCTTTGTCACCAGCGTCTTGAACACCTGCTCCGCCGGCTGGCCCAGCGTCTGCGCCACCGACACGCCGTCGATGGGCCCATCCGGATCATAGCTGTGGGCGGTGTAGGGGATTTTCTTCTGGTCCAGCGTCCGCATGACGTTGGTCTTTTCCTCTTTGCTCTTTGCCATAGGGACAGCCTCCTTATCTGCTTACGAATACAGGGCGATCAGCGACAGGATCAATATGTGGACGGGGTAAAAGGCGTAGAAAGCATACTGCACCGTCCGACTGCAGAAGCCGCGCCGCCCGTTGTAGAGCCATAGCGGCAGCAAGGCCAGCAGAGCATAGACTTCGATGGACAGGCCGCCCATGACGCCGATGCTGAACACTGCCAGGCCCGCAGCCTGCACGGCCATTTTCACCGTCCGGCCGCAGGGTGCCCGGCGGACACCGTAAAACAGCACCGTCAGCAACGCTCCCCAGCCGCCGTAGTCCGTTTCGGCCAGCTCCAGCAGGCAGAACGCGGCTGCCATGGCCGCGCCGGCGAGAGCGAAGGCCACCGGCGTTTTCTTCTGCAGCGCCCAGTCGATACACCAGCACACCAGTGCGCCGGCCAACAGCGTCCACAGGACGTTCTGGGAGTAGGGGTACCACACCGTTCCGCCCACCATTAGATCGAAGGGCACCTCCGACAGCAGGGCGAACACCAGCAGCCGCAGGGCGTACTTTTTGCGGTCATGGGTATAGGCGCAGCCCTCGGCGATGAGAAACGCGAAAATGGGAAAGGCGATCCGCCCGATGCACCGCAGCCACAGCGTTCCCGGAAACAGGGTATGCCCCAGGTGGTCTATAAACATGGTGCAGACGGCGATCAGCTTCAGATGGAAGCCGTTGAGGATGCTGTATCTGTCTTTTTGCATGATTTATCTCCGTTGGCCAGCAGTAGTACGCAGCCGAACACACAGGCCATGCCCAGCACTGTCCAGACAGTGAGGGGCTCCTTGAATACAAACACGCCCACCAGCGTCTCCACCACCGGTTCGATGTTGGTGATGATGGAGGCCCGTCCACTCTCCACGCCCTCCAACCCCCTGGTGTAAAAGATATAGGGCAGCACCGTGGCTACGATGACCACACCGCAGACGCCCACGATCCCCTGTGCACCGGAAAAGGCCAGAGGCAGCGTTTTGAAGTCCGCAAAAAACACAGAGCCCAGGCCCGCCACCAGAAACGTCCAGTAGATCATGGTATAGCTTTCGTAGTGGGCCAGTCCGTAATGGGCAAATACGGTGTAGCTGGCGTAGCACAGGCCGGACAGGACGCCCAGGCCGATGCCCGCCCAAGAGGCTGTCATGTCGCCGCCGATGATGCCGCTGACCATCACGCACCCCAGCAGGGACACCACCAGGGCGATCAGCTTGCGCTTCGTCAGCGGTGTCTTCCACAGCACGGCGCTGAAAATGACCACGAAGGACGGGGCCAGATACAGCAGCACCGCCGCCACCGACAGAGAGCACATGGTCTGGCACTGGAAGTAGACCAGACTCAGCGTCAATATGCTGATCAGACCTGAGCACAGGAATATGGGCAGGTGCTTCAGCTTGATGCGGAACACCTGGCGGCGGAACAGGGCAAACACCACCGTCAGCACCGCCAGCGTGCCGAAGTTCCGGATAAACACGCGGTTGCCCAGCTCCACGCCGGCGGCGGTGAGCATACGGTTGGAGAATCCGATAAAGCCCCAGCACACGGCGCTGAGAATGACATAGATGTAGGAGAGATACTTTTTCATAGACTCGTTCTCGGTTCGTTTGGATTTTGACACAGCAGCGACCAGATCAGATCGACGCTGCGGGCATAGCGGTTCAGGGAGGAAGTACCTACGTCCGCACCGCGGACAGGCGGTGCCAGCAGACTGCCGCCTGTCACCGCCATGTTGATGATGCACTCATTGCGCGACAGCAGGTGCTGGGCATGGGTGCCGATATAGCGGGACGGCACGTCGTTCATGTCGTCACACACCACAAGGTTGACGCGGACTCTGGACACGACCTCCCACTGAGGTCCCTCCTGCCTTGTCGGATGAACGCGCTTGGCGGCCCGGATGTCCCGGCGGAATTCTTCCGGGCCGGGCATCATTTGCCACCCCGCAATTCGATAATCTGGTCGCGGAGCAAGGCGGCGTATTCGAATTCCAGCATACGGCTGGCTTCCTTCATCTCTTTTTCCAGGCGCGCTATGGTCTCGGCCCTCTCGCGGTCGGAAAGCTTCTTCTTCGACAGCTTGGAGGCCTCCTCAGCGCTGCGGCTGATCTCCACCATCTCACGGACACCCTTACGGATGGTCTGGGGCACGATGCCGTGCGCCTTGTTGAAGTCGTCCTGTAATTTCCGGCGGCGCTCCGTCTCGTCCATAGCGGCGCGCATAGAGGGGGTAACGGTGTCGGCGTACAGGATCACCAGTCCCTCGGCGTTGCGGGCAGCGCGGCCGATGGTCTGGATCAAGCTGGTCTCGCTGCGGAGAAATCCCTCCTTGTCGGCGTCCAGAATGGCCACCAGCGACACCTCCGGCAGATCCAGGCCCTCGCGAAGGAGGTTGATGCCCACCAGCACGTCGAACTCGCCCAGACGCAGGTCGCGCAGGATCTCCATGCGCTCCAGCGCCGATACATCGGCGTGCATGTACCGCACCCTGATACCCAGCCCGCGGAAATGGGCCGTCAAGTCCTCGGCCATTTTCTTGGTCAGCGTCGTCACCAGAACGCGCTCGTTTTTCTGCTCCCGCGTGTGGATCTCCGCCACCAGATCGTCGATCTGCCCCAGCACAGGGCGCACCTCCACTCTGGGATCCAGCAGGCCGGTGGGGCGGATGATCTGCTCCACAATCTGTCCGGCCTCCTGCTTTTCGTAGTCGCCGGGGGTGGCAGAGACATAGACTGCCTGGGAAAAGCGCTCCTCGAACTCCTCGAACTTCAGCGGGCGGTTGTCGAAGGCGCAGGGCAGGCGGAAGCCGTAGTCCACCAGGCTCTGCTTGCGGGCGTGGTCGCCGTTATACATGGCCCGTACCTGGGGCAGCGTGACGTGGCTCTCGTCCACAAACAGGATAAAATCATCGGGAAAAAAGTCCAGCAGCGTCATAGGTGCGCTGCCCACGGGGCGCTGGGAGATGACACGGGAGTAGTTCTCGATACCGGAGCAGTAGCCCAGCGTGCGCATCATCTCCACGTCGTAGCGGGTACGCTGGTCAATGCGCTGGGCCTCGATCAGCTTGCCGTTGTCCTCGAACCACTTTTTGCGCTCCGCCAGCTCCCTCTCGATCTCCTGGGCGGCCCTCTCCAGCTTGTCCTTGGGGGTGACATAGTGGCTGGCGGGGTACACCGCCACATGGTGCAGCTGCTTGAGCGCCGCGCCGGTAACGGGGTGGAACTCGGTGATCCGCTCGATCTCGTCGCCGAAAAACTCCACGCGGATGGCGCGGTCCTTGTAATAGGCCGGGTACAGCTCCACCGTGTCGCCCCGGACGCGGAACACGTTGCGCTGGAAGGCCACGTCGTTGCGCTCGTAGCGATCCTCCACCAGGCGGCGGAGCAGCTCGTCCCGCTCCATGGTCATGCCGGTACGCAGGGAGATCATCATGCGGGCGAAATCGTCAGGCTCACCCAGACCGTAGATACAGCTGACGGAGGCCACCACGATCACGTCCCGGCGCTCCAGCAGGGCGCAGGTGGCGGACAGGCGCAGGCGGTCGATCTCCTCGTTGGTGGAGGCATCCTTCTCGATATAGGTATCCGTCTGGGGCACATAGGCCTCCGGCTGGTAGTAGTCATAGTAGGAGACGAAGTATTCCACGGCGTTATCGGGGAAGAACTCGCGGAATTCCTCGCACAGCTGGGCGGCCAGTGTCTTGTTATGGGCCAGCACCAGCGTGGGGCGGTTGACCTTTTCAATGACTTTGGCCATGGTGTATGTCTTGCCGCTGCCGGTGACGCCCTTGAGCACCTGGGCGCGCAGGCCGTCCTCGATACCCTGGGCCAGCTTTGCGATGGCCTGGGGCTGGTCGCCGGCGGGTTCGTATTCGGAAACAACTTTGAAATCAGGCATAGAGGCCTCCTGTTATACTTCCATAAGTCCGCTCTCGGCCATGGAGACATAGTCGCCGTCGGCCACCACGATGTGGTCGGTCAAGCGGACGCCCAAGGGCCTCAGCGCCTCCTGCACACGGCGTGTGACCAACACGTCCTGCTGGGAGGGCAGCGCCACGCCGCTGGGATGATTGTGGGCCAGGATCACACCGCTGGCCCCGGCATACAGGGCATTCTCCACGATCTGCCGCACACTGACCGGCGAGGCGGCCACACCGCCCTTGCTGACGCAGCGGCAGATCAACAGCTTGCCCTTGGCGTCCAGACAGACCTGATAGAGCAGTTCCTGCTTCTGTCCTGCCAGCAGCTCCATGAAATAGGCGCCGGTGCGGTCCGTGGAATTGAGTATTTTCTGGGGCAGGGACGAGCAGCGCGCCCGGAGAGAGATATCCCCGGCCAGACGCAGCAGCACGGCGGCATTCTCGCCTACGCCGTCCACGGCGGTCAGTTCCTCCGGGGCGGCGTTGAGCACATTCTGCAGCGAGCCGAACTGTTTGAGGAGCCGATGGGCCGTCTCGTTGGTATCCTGCCGGGGAATGGCATAGAACAGCAGCAATTCCAGCAGCTGGTGATCCTCCAACCCCTGTGCGCCCAGCGCCAGATAGCGCCGCTTGCTGCGCTGGCGATGCCCATCGTGCAGGCCCATGCGTACCCCTCCCCTTTTGCGGCAAAACCGCTGAATTCTCGACTATATAGTATACCACACGGCGCATAAAGTCACAAGCTGTTTTTTCGAACATTTGTTGCGGTACCTTGACTTTGGTGCAGCGGCGTGGTATAGTCTGGGTACTGTCCGGCGCCACCGGGTGCGGGCAGGCGTTCGCGGACGCACCGTTAGGTCACGAGTAAGCGCCGGGCTTGCTCAGAAGGTGCGCCCTGTGGGCGCATTTTTTATTTTAGGAGGAAATGACATGGCATGGGTATATCTGTTCATCGCGGGCGGACTGGAGATTTTCTGGTCCACGTTCTTAAAGCTGTCCGAGGGCTTCACGAAGCTGTGGCCGTCCGTGTGGGCCATTCTGGGCATGGTGGCCAGCTTCTTTTTCCTGTCGCAGGCCACGAAAACACTGCCCATGGGCACCGCCTACGGCATCTGGACGGGCATTGGCGCACTGGGCGCGGTGATCGTGGGCATCCTGGCCTTTCAGGAGCCGGTGACGGCGCCGCGGTTGATCTTCGTGGGACTGCTGCTCATCGGCATCGTGGGCCTGAAGCTCACGGCATAACAGCAAAAAAGACCGCTTAGGCCAGACGGCCTTTCGCGGTCTTTTTTCTTACGCTTTGGGAAGACTCCAGCGGAATGTGGCGGCGCATACCCGCAGGGCCAGCGTCACGCCGCAGCCGGCCAGCATGGCCAGGCTCTGCCCGCCGCTCCACAGCAGCATGCACACCGCCGCGCCGGCCAGGGACGCGCAGGCGTAGATATGTTTGGTAAAAATATAGGGGCGCTCCATGCAGCAGACGTCCCGAAGGACGCCGCCGCCCACACCGGTGAGCATCCCCATGAACAGCACCAGGAACACGTTGCCGCCGTAACTGGCCCGGATGGCCACCGCCGCACCGTGAACGGAGAATATGCCCAGGCCGATGGAGTCAGCCACCAGCAGAAGCGCCTCCCATGTACGGTGATCGCCGGCGGGATGAAAGCGCTTCCACACCAGGAACACCAGCAGGGACACGCCGATGGCCACCAGCGCCTGCAGCGGATCCTGCAGCGCGGCAGGGGGCGCGATGCCCAGCAGCATATCGCGCAGCATGCCGCCGCCCACGGCGGTGGTCATGCCCATCATGGCCACGCCGAACAGGTCCATGCCCTTTTTCACCGCCAAAGCCGCACCGGAAATGGCAAAGGCCGCTGCGCCGATCAATTCAAAATAAAACTGGAAATCCGGCATAGTCATCCCTCCCGTGTACAGATAGTAGCACAAGCACGGCAAAAAATCCACCCATATAAACCCAAAGGGACAGGCTGGAATAACCTGTCCCTTTATATTGGGTTTTAGGGGGAGAAATAGGGGAAAATAGGAAGAAAGAAAGAATCAAATTATATCGTCCGCCGGGAACCAGCGGTGTTCCCTTGGGATGATCGTATAGTAACACAGATATCTGCACTTGTAAAATTGATTGTTTTCGTGTAAAATATAAGCGAATATTTATATTTTTGACGGAGGACACCATGACAAATCTGGACATCGAGACATTCTGGGCCGTGGTACAGCACGGCACCATGACTGCCGCCGCAGAGGCGCTGTACATCACGCAGCCCACGCTGTCCATGCGCATACGGGCGCTGGAAGAGCGAGTGGGCACGCCGCTGTTCATCCGCGGCAAGGGGCAGCGGCGCATCACGCTGACGGAGGCGGGGCAGAAGTTTCTGACGCTGGCCCAGCGGTGGCAGCAGCTGCTAGCGGAGACAGAGACGCTGGCCGAGTTGGGCCAGCGGGCATATCTGCGCATCGCGGCCACCTACACCACCAACCAGTACATTCTGCCGCCGGTATACAAGCGGTTCCTGTCCCTGCGGCTGCCGGTGTCGCTGTGGATACACACGCTGCGGGACGTGGACATCGCGCAGTCCCTGCTGAGCCACGAACTGGACTTCGCCTTTATCGACAGCAACACCGTATTCGATGACCGGCTGTCTGTGCGTCCGGCTTTTCGTGAGCCGTTCCTGCTGCTGTCGCCGCCGGACAGCCGGTACCCGGAGGAGGTGGATCCGGCCTCGCTGAATGTAGCGGAGGAACTGCTGGTAACGTGGGATCCGGAGTTCATCCGGTGGCATGACCGGTGGTTCGGTGCCGGGGCGCGGCCCATGCTGTACGCCGACACGCTGCAGGCGGCAGACTTCCTCCCGCCCACGGAGGGACGCTGGGTAGCAGCGCCGGCCATTGCGGCGGCATCGCGTATCGGGAAAAGCGCAAAGGTGTGCCGCTTTACAGCGCCGCCGCCGGACCGGGTGAACTATCTGGTAACCCGGCGGGACGAACCGCTGCCGCCCCAGGCGCTGCGATTCCTGCAGGAGTTGAAAGCGCATCTGCTGACGCTGGACAACGTGCAGGTATACCTGTAAAGAAAAATGGCGGGAATGACAAGAAAACGCCTTGACATGCCAGCGATTTTGGCATAACATAGACATATTGAATAAGATCCGGTAGGTAAGGCTACCGCGAGGGATACGGACTGCTGCCGCGAAGTGGTGGAGACACCATCAGAGGGTTTGAGCAGGTGCCATCGAAAGCAAGGTGGCATCTAACGCAGTTTCACCGCCCCGCGATGCTAAAGCTTGTAACGGTGCAGAATAGGGCGCATTGGCGCGCTTTGCAGAACGCAGCAGGCTTACTACCTGCTGCGTGTTTTTTACCGGAAAGGAGGGGACAGGTTTGATCGATTATCAGGAGGAACTGGAACAATACCAAGAGCGGATAGAGGAACTGGCGAAAGAAAAACGCTACGCCGAGCTGCGCGACCTGTTCCTGCCTATGGAACCGGCGGATATCGCCCTGCTGCTGGAGGACGGCCGGCAGGAGCTGATGCCCCTGCTGTATCGTCTGCTGCCCAAGGAGACGGCGGCTGAGGTATTCGTTGAATTGGAGCCAGAGAGCCAGGAGATGCTTATCAACGGCTTCTCCAACACGGAGCTGACCGAGGTGCTGGACGAGCTGTATCTGGACGACGCGGTGGATATCGTGGAGGAGATGCCGGCCAGCGTGGTCATCCGTATTCTGGACAAGGCCACGCCGGAAATGCGAAAGTCCATCAATGAAATTCTGAAATATCCGGAAGACTCCGCCGGCTCCATTATGAACATGGAGTTTCTGTCCCTGAAGAAGGACATGACGGTGGAGGACGCCTTCAAGCGTATCCGCCGTATCGGCGGCGAGCTGGAGACCATCAACATCCTGTACGTCACTGATCCCACCCGCCATCTGCTGGGCGTGCTGTCTGTCCGCGATCTGCTGCTGGCGGATGAGGACGACCTGATTGAGGACATCATGGATCCCGACGTGGTGTGGGCCAAGACCACCGACGACAAGGAGGACGTGGCCCAGGCGCTGAGCAAATATGACTTCCTGGCCATGCCCATCGTGGACCTGGAAAAGCGGCTGGTGGGCATTGTCACCGTCGATGACGCTATGGACGTCATCGAGGAGGAGACCACGGAGGACTTCGAAAAGATGGCGGCTATGCTGCCGTCGGACAAGCCGTACCTCCGCACCGGCGTGTTCGCCACCTGGAAGGCCCGCCTGCCTTGGCTGATGGTGCTGATGCTGTCGGCCACGTTTACCGGCATGATACTGAACCACTACGAAAACGCGCTGGCAGCCTGCCTGGTGCTGAACGCCTATATCCCCATGCTGTCGGGCACCGGCGGCAACTCCGGCACCCAGGCCAGCGTGGCGGTGATCCGTGCGCTGAGTCTGGACGAGGTGGACTTTTCGGACGTATTCAAGGTCCTGTGGAAGGAGCTGCGGGTATCGCTGCTGTGCGGCGTGTGCCTGGCGGCTGCCAACTTCGTAAAAATGCTGCTGGTGGATCGGCTGCTGCTGGGCAATGCGGCGGTAACCCCGCTGGTGTGTATGGTGGTGTGCCTGACCATCCTGTTTGTGGTGGTATTTGCCAAATGTGTGGGCTGCTCACTGCCGCTGCTGGCGGAGAAAGTGGGACTGGATCCGGCGGTGATGGCCAGTCCGTTCATCTCCACTATCGTAGACGCCACCAGCCTGCTGATCTACTTCAGCTTCGCTTCTGCGCTCCTCGGCATATAAAAAATGTGCATATCCGCCCGTGCTCCGGGCAAAAATAAAGTCAAGCTTTCGGGCTTGACTTTTTATTTTTTAGGGAGGAAACACCATGAACAGAGCATGTACCAACGACGGCTGCGCCTGCACCCCCAACGCTTCCATCAAGTGCACCGTGACCAACTGCGCCCACCACTGCAAGGACGTGGATAATTGCGGTCTGACCGCCATCCAGGTAGGTACTCACGAGAGCCGTCCCACCATGGATCAGTGCACCGACTGCCAGAGCTACCAGAAGTGCCAGTAACGGCGTGCGCCTTCGGGCGCACTACATAGGGAGGTGGCGCTGTGCGGACAAACGTGAAATATGCCGTCTCCGGGGCGGCGGCCGGCGCGGTGAACGGCCTGTTCGGCGGGGGCGGCGGGATGGTGCTCATCCCCTTGCTGAACGGCTGGTGCCGCGTGGGCGGAAAAAAAGCGTTCGCCACCTGCGTGGCGGCCATCCTGCCGCTGTGCGCCGTCAGCGCGGCGGTATACCTTCTGCGGCAGGAATTTGACTGGGCGGCGGCGCTGCCGTACCTCATCGGCGGAACGGCAGGCGGATTGGTGGGCGGAAAGCTGTTCCGGTGTGTCAGCGCGGACTGGCTGCGGGCGCTGTTCGCGGCGTTTCTTATCTACGGCGGAGTGAGGTATATTCTGTGAAAAGTTGGCTGATACCAATGGCTGCGGGGTTCGGCGCAGGGATCCTTTCCGCGTGGGGTGTGGGCGGCGGGACGCTGCTGCTGCTGGTGATGACGCTTATTCTGGGCGTTCCGCATGAGCAGGCGGCGGCGGTAAATCTGCTGTATTTCCTGCCCACGGCGGCCATGGGCGTCATAGAGCACAGGCGGAACGGGCTGCTGGAAACGGAGGTGCTGAAATTCGCTATCCCTTGGGGCACAATGGCTGCGGCGGTCGGCGCACTGGCGGCGACCGCGGTGGACACGGCGGTGCTGCGGCGGCTGTTCGGGGCGTATCTGCTGCTGGCGGCGGGCAGCACCGTGCGGCAGCTGTGGCGGGAACGAAGGCGAAAATAGCTGTAAATGATCACAACAAAAGTATACTATTTTTTTACTATTTGCAAATATCAGTTGTATTACTTTTTACTATTTGCAAATATCAGTTATACTACAGTGTAAAACAGGGACAAGGCCATGGCCTTGTCCCTGTTTCTGCACTGTAAAGCATCAGCCCTCCACCGGGTACAGATACACTTCCGCGTCGAACACCTCATCGCCGCGCTGCACGGTGAGGACGATCGTCTCCCCCACGATGTGGGTGCGCCGGGCCCACAGCAGATCGGCGTTGGTATAGATCTCCACGCCGTCGGCGGCCAGGATCACATCGCCCTTCCGCAGGCCGGCGGCCTCGGCCCCAAAATTCTCGGAGACAGAGTCCACCACCGGGCGGGTGGTGCCGTCGGGCATGTCCGTCTCCATAACATATACGCCGATAGAGGGCAGACCGTGGTAGGCCCCCGTGGCCGCGATGTCGTTGATGACGGACATCACCTTTCCGGAGGGAACGGCAAAACCAAGCCCTTCCACCGTAGCGGACTCATAGTCCGAGGTGTTATTGCTCATCTTCAGCGTATTGATGCCGATGACCTGGCCGTACTCATTGATCAGCGGGCCGCCGGAGTTGCCGTTGTTCAGCGCGGCGGTGGTCTGGATCAGCGTCAGGACGCGGCCCTCCGTGGTGACCTGGCGGTCAACGGCGGAGATGATGCCCTCGGTGAGCGTGCCCCGAAGCTCCACGCCCAGGGGATTGCCGATCGCATAGACCGTGTCGCCCACCTGGCAGTCCTCACTGTCGCCCAGCGGGACCGTGGGCAGGCCAGAGGCCCCGACAGCCTTCAGCAGCGCCAGATCCTCGGTACTGGAAAAGCCCACCAGCTCCACCTCGTAGGTGCTGTTGTCGCTGAGAGCCACAAAGGCGCTCTTGCCTCCGGCGATCACATGGGCATTGGTGACGATATACCCATCCTCCGTGAGAATGACGCCGGTGCCGATGCTGGCCTTGTCCCCCACCTCCGACACCACCAGCACCGTGGCGGGGTTCACCGCGGCGTACACCTGCTGGATGGTCCGCTTGCCGCTCTCGGCCTTCTCGCAGTAGAAGCGCAGCTCCGGATCCGCGTCGGCCCGCGGTATGGCGGGGATATCGCTGCCGAAAATGTCCACGATGCTGCTGGCGTCGTGGTTATCGCCGTCAAAGCTGTAGTCATGGCCGTCACTGCCGCCGCCTTTGAGGGCAGAGACAATGGCCACACCCAGCACGACGCCCACCAGCACGGCCATCACCACCAGGAATATCCGCAGTCCCCGGCGGCCGCGGGGCTCTTTCTCCCCCTGGGGCGGCCTGGGGACGGCGGCTGCGGGTATGGGCCGGGGCTGGACATAGCAGTCGGTGACCTCGCGGCCCTGGTCGTCGGGACGGACGTACCAGCTGACCACCTCGTCCGGCTCGCGCTCCGGGGCAGGCGGCTCCGGCGCGGGCGTCAGCGGGGTATTGTTTTCATCGTACATAGTGATCCTCTCACGGCGCTCAGTGCGCCATCTGCATGGTAAAGGTAAATGCGGTCACGCCGTTCTGACTGGTAACGGTGATCTGCTCCTTGTGCTGGGCCAGAATGGTCTTGACGATATACAGGCCCAGACCGTAGCCGTCCTTGTCCTCGCTGCGTGACTTATCGGACTTGTGGAACCGCTCGAACAGCAGGGGTATCTCCTCCGCCGGGATGGTGGGGCCCAGGTTGCGGACGGTGACATAGGCCTTTTCGCCGTTGACCGTCAGCCCCAGGTACATCTGTGAGCCCGGAGTGGCGAACTTGGCCGCGTTCTCCAGCAGGTTGTAGACGACCTGGGTGATGAGGTCGCGGTCCCCCTGCACCATGACGGAGTCCTCCGGGATCTCCGCATCCACGTCCAGCCCGCGGTCCGTGATCTTCTTTTCCATGGACAGCAGGGCGATACGGGCGGACTCGCAGAGGTCGAACTCCTCTTTTTTCATCTCTTTGTTCTGGATCTGGGAGATGTCCAGCATGCGGCGCACCAGACGGCTGAGGCGGCGGCTCTCGTCGGAGATGATCTGCAGATACTGCCGCTCCTTCTCCGGAGGGATGGTGCCGTCCAGAATGCCGTCGGTATAGCCTGCGATGGTGGTCATGGGTGTCTTCAGCTCATGGGAGACATTGGCGATGAAGTCGCGGCGCTGGCGCTCCGTCTCCTGCAGGGAGTCGGCCATGGCGTTGAAGGCGGCGGCCAGCTCGCCGATCTCGCCGCAGTCGCCGGTCTCCTGCATGCGCACGTCAAAGTCGCCGCCGGCATAAGCGCGGGTGGCCTTGACCATCTCGCTCAGGGGCTGGATCTGCCGCATGGAGGTCAGGAAGCTGACCACAAAGGCCAGCAGCAGGATAATGGCGCTGGTCATAAAGAACAGGGCGATGAAAGAGCGCCACATCTCCATGAGCTCCGCGCTGTTCATCACCGCCAGCACCAGGCCCAGGGTATTGCCGTCGGCGTCCGTCATGGGTACGCCCGCCACGAACTGCTTCTTCTCATATATGCCCACGGTGCTTCGGCCCTCGTACTGTCTCTCGCTGCCCAGCACCGCCTGGGTGATATCATCGGGGACCGTGACGGTCTTCCCGGCCAGATCGGCATCGGTGCTCAGGAGCACGTTGCCATCGATATTGCAGATGAGGAAGTCCACGTCGGTCATCCGGGAGGCCACACCGGCAAGAGCACGCAGGGCGTCCTCCTGGTCGCGCTCATCGTCGGCACCGGCGGTGAAGTAGTCCACGGACAGCTGGGCCACCAGCACGGCGCGGTCCTTCATCTCCTGGCGCTTTTCCGACACGGTGTAGTTATAGCTGAGGGCATAGAAGGACACACCCAGCAGCGCCATAGTCAGCAGCACCATGCCGGCGGTGAGCATAAACTGCCGCCAGTACAGGCTGTCGGTAATGCGTTTCATACGTTCGCGCATATTACTTCACTTCAAACTTGTAGCCCACGCCCCAGACGGTCTTGAGCTCCCACTGGTCGGAGACGTTCTCGATCTTCTCCCGCAGGCGCTTGATATGCACGTCCACGGTGCGGCTGTCGCCGAAGTAGTCGAAGCCCCACACCTCGTCCAGCAGCTGATTGCGGGTATAGACGCGGTTGGGTGTGGCAGCCAGATGGTACAGCAGCTCCAGCTCTTTGGGGGGCGTATCCACCTTCTTGCCGTCCACCAGCAGCTCATAGCTGTCCAGATTGATGACCAGCTTATCGAACACCAGCTTTTTTTTGGTATCGTCGGGGATCTCGCTGCGGCGCAGCACGGCGTTGATGCGGGCCATCAGCTCCTTCATCTCGAAGGGCTTGACCAGATAATCGTCGGCGCCCATCTCCAGGCCGGTGATGCGGTCGCCCACGTCGCTCTTGGCGGTGAGCATGATGATGGGTGTCTTGCCCTTTTCGCGGATGTGGGCGCAGACGGCCCAGCCGTCCATCACGGGCAGCATAATGTCCAGCAGCACCATATCGGGGGCCTGCTTGTCGTATTCCTCCACGGCCTTGCCGCCGTCGTAGGCGCTGCGGACCTCAAAGCCCTCTTTTTCCAGGTACATGCGGATCAGATCGGATATATTGCGGTCATCCTCGACCACCAGAATGTTGCGTGCCATAGGCGCTTTCCTCCCGGTCAGTATCGTTAGGTATATCTTACATCCTGCGGGATAGGGTTTTCCTAAACAAACTGTAAATATCCCGTATAATTAAGTGATTATACCACGTTTTTGCCAGGTTGTCACGCATTTCCGACGGTAACATCCGTATAATACCACTTCAATATCTCCTGCCATGTCTTCCCCTGCTTGGCCAGCTGGTTGGCACCGTACTGGCTCAGGCCCACGCCGTGGCCATACCCGGCAACGCGGAAAACAACGCCATCGTCGTCCGCCGTTACGGTAAAGCAGGCAGAACGCAGGGCAAATATCCGGCGCAGCTCGGTGCCCTCGATATCCTCGCCCGCCACGGAGACGGACTCCACCCGGCCGGAGGCATTCTCCGTCACCGCCCCGAACCAGGCAGCCGGCGTACCGGTAAGCTGCAGCTCCGGATGGGCGGCCAGGAGTTTTTCTCTGGCCTCGGCGGCGGTAAATTCGGCGGTGCTGTAGTAGTTGGGTACAGAGTCCTCGCCCTCCGGGCTGGACACGCTGGCCAGATAGGGCAGGTCGCCGGCCCACACATCCCCAGCGGAGGCGGTCTGTCCCGCCGAAGAGGAGTGGAACACCGCCAGGATGGGCTGCCCGTTGTACAAGACCACCTGCCCGTCGGTATCCGCCACCGCCTGGGCCACACGGGTATTCCAGGGAGCAAAGTCCGCACCCCACTTCTCTCTTGCATCGGACTCCGAGAGGAACGCGCTGCAGCAGGTGTGGTCGGTGCAGAAATCCGCGTCGGGGTGCGCCTCCTTACGCCCGGCGGACAGCTGGTAGTAGACGTAGCTGCGCTCGGCGGCGGCCTGGGCCTTGAGGGCCTCCATCTCGAAGCTGGCGGGCATCTCGCCGCGGACGACGCCCACCAGATAGTCGGAGAGAGCCATTGCGGTGAGATCGCCGCCGTCCAGAACGGTAAGGGCCACATCGGCGTCGTGATGAACGGACGGGGACGGCTCCGCGGCGTTCCCGTCCTGGCGGGACAGGGCCGCGGGGGCGGTAAGATAGGCGCCGCCGAAAAGAAGTACCGTGAGCACAAGGGCCGCTGCCGCGCTTTTTCGCATGGGACGCACCTCCTTTTTGTCCATGGTATGCAGGGCCTGTCCGCAACATACATAAAACCTGTCCGGCGGGTGCATACTACGGAAAAACATGCCAAGGAGGACGTAACGTGAGCGAGGGCGGATTCAAGGCGAGGACGGCGGCGCTGGATACGGCGCTGGGCGTGGGGCGGTGCTTCGACATGACGGGGCGGGATCTGTGCATCGGCGGACGGGCAGCGCGGCTGTGGGTGGTGAACGGCTACGCCCAGGAGGACATACTTGAGCGTATCATCGCCGGATGGCAGGCGCTGGATTCACTGGACGGCGTCACGGACGCGGAGGACTTCTGCCGGCGGTATGTGTCGGCCTGCGACGCGGCGGTGGAGCGGGACCGGGACAGGGCGGTGATGGGCGTGTTCGCGGGAAAGACGCTGGCAGTCATCGACGGCTGGGACGGCGGCCTCCTGATGGACGTGAAGCAATTCCCCACCCGCTCCGTGGAGGAACCGGACACCAGCCGCGTGCTGCGGGGCAGCCACGACGGCTTTGTGGAAAATCTTATGCAGAACGCAGCACTGCTGCGCCGCCGGGTGCGTGACAGCCATCTGCGGCTGGAGCGATTGCAGCTGCCGGAGCGCTCCGGCACGGACGTGGTCCTGTGCTATATGGAGGGGCAGGCGGATCAGGGGCTTTTGCGGGAGCTGCGGGAAAAGCTGATGCACATACAGGTGAGTTCCATCGCCATGAGCCAGGAGTCCATCGTGGAGGCCATCGCGCCCCGGCAGTTCTGGAACCCGTTTCCCAAGGTGCGCTATACGGAGCGCCCGGACGTGGCCACGGCGTGCATCATGGAGGGCGACGTGGTGGTGCTGGTGGACAACTCTCCCGCCGCGCTGCTGCTGCCCACCACCATACTGCGCTTCAATGAGGAGATCAACGACTACTACTTCCCTCCCCTTATCGGGACGTATCTGCAGGTCATCCGGACGCTGGTGCTGCTGCTGACCATGTTTATCACGCCGCTGTGGTATCTGCTGGTGAAGAACCCGGACACGCTGCACCCCGGCCTGCACTTTCTGCTGGTACAGGACGAATACTATGTGCCGCTGATCATTCAGCTGCTGCTGGTAGAGCTGATCATCGACGTGCTGAAGATCGCCTCGCTGAACACGCCGGACGTGCTGAGCAACTCCTTCAGCATGCTGGGCGCGCTGATCCTGGGGGATTTCGCCGTACAGGCCCGGTGGCTGGTGCCGGAGGTGCTGGTGTATATGGCCTTCGTGGCGGTGGCCAACTACGCCCAGCACAGCTATGAAATGGGCTACGCCACCAAGCTGTGCCGCATGGTGCTGCTGGTGCTGATCTGGCTGTGGGACTGGTGGGGCTTCGCCGCCGGCATCGCACTGACGCTGACGCTGATCGTGACCGCCAAGCCGCTGGTGGGCAAGGGCTATCTGTACCCTCTCATCCCCTTTGACCGAAAAAAACTGGCGCGCCTGCTGTACCGGCGTCCCATCAACAAACACAACAGCTGAAACAAATATCCCCCGGTGAGACCGCGGGAGGCAAAAAAGAAGCGCCCGGCGGGCGCTTCTTTTTGCGTTTCATCAGAACTCCTTTTTCTTGCCGATGGCCGCGGCGAAGCCGGCGGCAGAGATCAGCGCCATGCCGGCGTACACAGTGATGCCGGTGTCAAAGGTCTTGGGGCTGCTGTTGCCGCCGCTGACGGTAAATTCCGCGGTCACATCGCCCGCAGAGGACAGGATGGTCAACGTATGCTGACCGGCAGCCAGCGTCCGGAGGTAGACCGCTTTCAAGCCCTTTGTATGCCTGCGGTTTGATGGCGATGAACAATTTGCTCATTCCTTCAGGATAGCTATCGGTGTATTCGCCTTCGGGACTAACCACCTTTTCCGCCCGGTAGCTTATGGAGACAGCATGGGTAGTTCCCGCCGCATCTGTAATATCGATCGTCCCGTAATGGACTTTTCCGTCTTTCCAGGCAGCCTCAGCCTCGGTTATTTTGATCACCCAAAACAGCCCAGGACATACCTCCGTTTCCGAGGTGTCCAGCTGGTATGCAAGCTTTGCATTCTTATCCGTATAGTTATCCCTAACAGTAGTCTCAATTTTCGTATTACCTTCCGGTGGATCCGCCCAGGCGGTGGACACCAAAGCATTTGTTACATCACCCGATGTAACAGGAACTACCCATATGGGTAGCGCACACACCAGCGCCAATGTCATCAGTACAGCGAACAGTCGTCTCTTCAGGGCAATTCCTCCTTCTATGCCGCGGTTCTTCTCTCCCGCCCCCGAACGCCGATAAACCTCCCGCGGGGAGGTATTCGCCGCTCTTCGGGTATTGTGATATGGATATTTTACCAAAAAATACCACAGAGGGCAGCCGCATGGCCCGGACGTCGGCATAACAAATGCAGATAACAGTCATTATGCCGTTTTATTACAGCGTAGGAAAAAGAAGCGCCGGCGGGCGCTTCTTTTAATTCTCATACAGGATATCGCGGGCCACCGGGCGGTAGAACAGCTGCTCCGCCTCGCCGAAATCATGTGTCTGCCCCATGATCCACATGAGCTTGGCCACGGCGGCCTCTGTGGTCATATCATAGGCCTCCAGCAGCCGCAGGGTACTTTTCAGCCGCCCGCCCACATGGTACACAGCCAGATTGCTGCCCTCGTTGGGCACCTGCGTGGTCATGACCACCAGCTTGCCCCGCGCAATGCCCCGATGGATGACGTCGTAATAGCTGTCGTCCCCCTCGTACTCCGGCAGGCCGCCCACGCCGAAGGACTCGATGACCAGCCCGTCAAAGCGATCCAGCATGAATTCCAGCACGGCGGCGGGCGTACCTGGGATCAGCTTCAGCAGGCCCACCTTGTCGTCCAGCGTGTCATAGAACACCGGGCGGGGATAGCAGGCGCAGCGCATATACTGCAGCAGATGCTCGTCCTGCACCACGGCCAGGTCGGGATAGTTGACGCTGGAAAAGGCCTGGAAGCTCTTGGAGCAGGTCTTGCGGGCGCGGGTGCCCAGAATGACCTTGCCGTTGAACACGATCTGCACGCCGCCGCAGCCGCGGCAGGCATAGAGAAAGGCGTCGGTCAGATTCCGCTTGGAGTCGGTGCCGTCGAACCAGATGGGCTTCTGGGCCCCGGTGAGGACGATGGGCTTGGGGCTGCCCTGGATCAGATAACTCAGCGCGGCGGCGGTATAGGCCATGGTGTCGGTGCCGTGGGCAACGACAAAGCCGTCATACCGGTCATAGTTCTCCCGCACGGCGCGGGCGAGGCCCAGCCAGTGGGCGGGACGGATATTGGTACTGTCCAGACTGTACAGCTGCAGGCAGTCCACATGACACATCTCGCCGATCCTGGGGACAAAGGACAGCAGCTGTGTGCTGTTCAGTTCCGGCGTCAGGCCGGAGGGCGTCATCTCGCTGGCGATGGTGCCGCCGGTGCCGATCATCAGGATATTCTTCACACTCACACCTCCCGGTTGTCCATGGCCGCGATGCCGAAGCGGGCCGCCTGCTCGATGCGGCGGCGCGTCCCGTCATCGGGGGCGGCATCGTACTGCCGGCGCAGCTCCTGCAAAAACAGGCCCCGCAGGGTGTCCTCGCCGCACCTGTCCCACAGGTCGCGGCGCACCGTTGTCTCGTCCCGCAGCTGCAGGGCAAAAAACCGCTCCGCCAGCGCCTCCTGCAGCAGCGGCAGGCGCGGCGGCTGCTCCGGCGTACCGGTGAGCCGGATGCGGTAGATGTCGCTCTCCGTATCATGGGGCAGCGTGCGCTCCAGCGCCGCCAGAGCGTCGCCGTCAGTCACATCTGCCGCAGCGATGCAGTAGCGGCGGCGGGCAAAGGGGACAAAGCGCATATCGGCGCTGCCGGGGCCGATCTCGCCGAACAGGAAGCCCTTGTCCCCCAGCTCGTCAAAGCCCCGGCCCTCGATGCAGCCGCAGTAGGCGTAGGGCACGGTACCGGCGGTCAGTACGCCGGTGCAGCCGTGGACGTGGCCCAGGGCCAGATAGTCCAGACCGCTGGCAGCGATATCCGCCGTGCGGAGCGGGCGATAGCGGCTGCCTGCACCGGCAGCGTCGCCGTGGAGCAGGCCGATGTGGAGCAGCCCGTCCGCCGGGGCGTGAAAGCCGGACAGCACACTGTCCTCCGGACATTCCGCCGCCGTAAAGGCCGCCCCGTGGACGGCGCAGCCCAGCTCCGGGAAAGCAAATGTCTGTATACGGTCCTCTGTAAAGATATGGACATTGCCGCTCCAGGCCGTGCGGGCATAGGGGCTGTCCGGCGTGTAGGGATCGTGGTTGCCGGGGGCGATGACCGCCTGTCCGCGGAACGCGGACAGCGCCTGGGCCAGCAGGGGCGCGGTGTCGCCGTACAGGGACCCGCTGTCGAACAGGTCTCCGGCCAGCAGCAGCAGCTCCGCACCGTGGTCGTTGGCCCACTCCACCAGACGCTCCGGGCTGCGGCGGCTCTCCAGACGGCGCTGGCGGGCCTGCTCCGGCGTCAGCGCGCCGAAGGCGCTGTCCAGATGGAAATCGCCCGCGTGCAGTATCCGTACCATTTTACGCTTCCTCTTCCTGCCAGCCCTTGCACACGTCCACCCACTGGACGAAATTGCTGCCGCAGCAGCGCTCCAATTCGTCGCAGGTGAGTTCGATGGCGCTGGCGGCGCTGCCCGCAGCGGGGAACACGGTGCCGAACCGCTTGAGGGAGATATCCAGATACGTCTTAACATCGTCGGGCAGGGCAAAGGGGCACACGCCGCCCACGGCGTGGCCGATGCGCTCCACCGCCTCCTCGGCGGTGAGCATCTTGGCCTTGGTGCCGAAGAAGTGCTTATACTTACTGTTGTCCACCTTGGCATCGCCGGCAGCCACGATGAGGATGGGATCCTCCCCCACCTTGAAGCTGAGTGTTTTGGCGATGCGGGCCCCCTCCACGCCCACGGCCAGAGCGGCCAGCTCCACAGTGGCGCTGGAGACCTCAAACTCGCGCATACGGTCGGCCACGCCGTAGGGCTTCAGATATTCTCTCACTTTTTCCACAGACATAGTTGAAAATTCACTCCTGTTTTCAAATTTTTTGACCGGCTTTTCGCTATTCTATCACGATGCGCTCCACTTTTTCGCAGAGCCCCGTATCGCTGTTCAGCGCAAAAATGCAGCCCTGGGCGCTGCATGGGCCCTCCGCCGCCTGGTACCGTCCCGGCAGGCCGCCCAGGAAAAACTCCACGGACTGCTCCGGCCGGATGCCCAGCACGGAACGGACGGGGCCGGTCATGCCCAGGTCGGTGACGTAGCCGGTGCCCTTGGGGAACACCTGCATATCCGCGGTGGGAACATGGGTATGCGTGCCCCAGAGGGCAGAGACACGGCCATCCAGATAGTACGCCAGGGCCAGCTTTTCGCTGGTGGCTCCGGCGTGGAACTCCACCAGCGTAAAGGTGGGCTTGTCCGCCTGCGCCTTCAGCAGCTTATCGGCGGTGGTGAAGGGGTTTTCGGCGTTGAAGTCCAGATCGCACCTCCCGATGAGCACCAGCACCGCCACGGTAAAGGGGCCGCAGTCCACCAGCTGATAGCCGTGGCCGGGGGCGCGGCCGGTGAAGTTGGCGGGGCGGAGGATATAGCGCTCCTCGTCCAGATAGGACGCGATCTGAGGCTTGCCGAAGGTGTGGTTGCCCAGGGTGATCACGTCCGCGCCGGCGGCGAACAGGGCCTCGGCCTGGGCCTTCGTCAGTCCGCTGCCGGAGATGTTCTCGCCGTTGACCACGGTGAACGCGATGCCGTGCTCCTTTTTGAAGCCACGAAGCCGCTTTTCCAGCAGCTGCAGGCCCGTTTCGCTGGCCACATCGCCCAGCGCCAGAATATTGTATATCACGGGATAAGCCTCCTTGCTCAGTCGTTCCAGCCGATGATCTTGACCAGCTGGAAATTGGTATAGTAGTACGCGGACGCGGGGAAATTCCTCAGATCCGCGGTGTTGGAGCACAGCAGGTAGTCCACCGTATCGCCGTTTTCGTCCTTGATGGTGTCCAGGATCACGGTGGTGTGGTTGGCCGGCTCCTCCACACCCATGGTGATGATATCGCCCGTCTCGCCGGTGAAATAGGGGGCGTTCACCACGGCCACAAGGCCGTGCTCCCTCTCCGCCGCGGCGTACTCCAGGAACCAGCCCACATTGACCCAGGGCAGCGTGGTCTGGCTGGCGCTGTACCAGTACCAGCCCGTCTCGTAGCCGCCGGAGGTGTCCATGGGAATGCCGCCGGACAGCAGCACCTGGGAGCCGAAGTTCATGCAGTTGCCGCCGTAGTCGTCATAGGCCTTGAAGTCCCCGTTCCGCTTGCCCACATAGGACAGCATGTACTGCCGGGCAGCCTGGCGGTCGTAGGGATGGTCGGCGGTAACGGCGGGCAGGGCTTCACGGGGCAGCTGGCGCCGGGCCTCTATGTAGTCGGTAATGGCGGGGAAATTGGTGTCCTGACCGGTCTCGCGGTCATAGTCGGCGCTGTAATAGGCGTTGTCGTCCGACCAGTGCTTCACGATGCGCCAGCTGTCGCCCTCACCGCGGAGGGTGAAGGTGTGCTTGATGCCGAACTGCTCGGAGGGGATGCCGTCCAAGCCCGCAAAGTAGACCACGTTGCTCTCCCGCAGCACCATGTCCACGTCGCCCTCCGTCTCCTCCGACGGGGTGATGGACTCGCAGCGCAGAGAATAGCTGTAGGAGGTCATGGTCAGGTCGATGGGAGAGAGCCTGCGGATAGCGCATAGACCGTGCCAGATGGTTTTATGGTATATCGTCTCCTCCGTGTCGGCAAACAGGGCCACAGGATCGATGACCTGCAGAGTGCTGATGGACCGGTAATAGCACTCCATAAAGTCCAGCAGAAGCAGTTCCTGGCCCACAGTCATGCCATTGGCCGCCGCGCCGCTGATGCGTTCAAAGTCGGCGCTGACAGCCTGCGGCGTCTCTCCGCCGCTCCACGGGGCCCCGGCAGTGCGCTGCCAGACCTCCGTTTCGGGCACATCGGCGCTGAGGGGCTGTTCCTCCTGCGCCAGCTTATTCTCCTGCGGCTGCTTGCCGCTGTCATCGGTGATGGTAAAGCAGCCGGACATGCTCAGCAGCATGGCCAGCAGCACGATCAACAGTACAAAACGTTTCATGAGTGTGTTCTCCGTCAGCGTCGTCGTTTCCTCCTGCTTGTTCAGAGGTATTATAGCAAAAGAAATACCGCTTCGCAATGCGAAGCGGTATTTGCGGATATTAAATTTTTATTTCGCGTACTCCACGACTTTCGTCTCCCGCAGGACATGCACCTTGATCTGACCGGGATACTCCAGCTCGCTTTCAATGCGCTTGGCCAGTTCGCGGGCCAGGATGACCATCTCGTCCTCGCTGACCTGTTCGGGCTTGACCATGACGCGGACCTCGCGGCCGGCCTGGATAGCGTAACTCTTCTCCACGCCGGGATAGCTTCCGGTGATCTCCTCCAGCTTCTCCAGACGCTTGATGTAATTCTCCAGGTTCTCGCGCCGTGCACCGGGGCGAGCCGCAGAGATGGCATCCGCCGCCTGCACCAGGCATGCCACCAGCGTTTTGCACTCCACATCGCCGTGGTGGGCCTGGATGGCGTGAATGATATCCTCTTTTTCGCGGTATTTGCGGGCATATTCCACGCCCAGCGCCACATGGGTGCCCTCGAACTCATGATCCAGGGCTTTGCCGATATCATGCAGCAGTCCGGCGCGCTTGGCAGCCTGAACATCGGCGCCCAGCTCGGCGGCCATCATGCCGGCGATGTGGCTGACCTCGATGGAGTGCTGCAGCACGTTCTGCCCGTAGCTGGTGCGGTAATGCAGCTTGCCCAGCAGCTTCTGCAGCTCCGGGTGCAGCCCGCGAACGCCGGTCTCCAGCACGGCGCGCTCGCCCTCGGCGCGGATGACACCGTCCACCTCGCGGCGGGCCTTTTCCACCATCTCCTCGATGTGGGTAGGATGGATGCGCCCATCGGCGATCAGCTTTTCCAGCGCCAGCCGGGCCACCTCGCGGCGGACAGGCTCGAAGCAGGAGACAGTGATGGCCTCCGGCGTGTCGTCGATGATCAGATCCGCACCGGTCAGCGTTTCCAGCGTGCGGATGTTGCGGCCCTCGCGGCCAATGATGCGGCCCTTCATCTCGTCATTGGGCAGGGGCACCACGCTGACGGTGATCTCGGCCACATGATCGGCGGCACAGCGCTGGATGGCGGTGGCCACGATCTCGCGGGCACGCTGGTCGGCCTCGTCTTTGGCGCGGGCCTCGATCTCCTTGATCTTCAGCGCCGTCTCGTGGGTGACCTCGGATTCCACCTGGGCGATGAGGTAATCCTTCGCCTGTTCGGCGGTAAAGCCGGAGATACGCTCCAGCATCTCGGTCTGGCTGCGTTTGATCAGCTTGATCTCTTCCTGCTCCTTGTCCATAGCGGCATGCTTCTGGGCCAGAGCTTCTTCCTTCTTTTCGATCATCTCGGTCTTGTGATCGAGATTTTCCTCTTTTTGCTGCAGACGGCGCTCCTGCTTCTGCTGCTCGGCGCGGCGCTCTTTGACTTCCTTCTCGTATTCGCTGCGGTTTTTCAAAATCTCTTCTTTTGCTTCAAGAAGTGCCTCTCTCTTTTTGTTCTCAGAACTTTTGATGGCCTCGTTGATGATGCGCGTGGCTTCGTCCTCCGCGCTGGAGATCTCTTTTTCCGCTACGTTCTTGCGATAGCGAATGCCGAGGAGGAAAAAGACCACTGCCGCAACAGCGAACGAGGCGATCGCCACGATCCAACCTGTTGTGGTCAACGTTCATTCCTCCTATGTTGTGATAGTGTTCTCGCTTCGGCACAAAATGTGGTGCCGGATGATAACCGGGGCAAAAAGGCTCCTAAGCCCCGATGATGATCCTTTACTATATTAAACATATTATGGTCAACTGTCAAGGGCAAAGGAAAATTTTCTTTTGTCGTTTTTCAGGCAGGATCTGGAATATGTCGGAGCGCAGGAACACCCCCGGCGGGGGCCGGGGGTGTTCGTTGTTTATCGGCGTGGGGTGGCACCGATCCGTAAAGCGTTAAAACTTCTTTTTGCCCACGCAGGCCATGCCGGTGACGGAGAGGACGGCGGTCAGGGCATAGATGCCCACGCCCGCGTCGAAGGTCTTGGGGGAACCCTTGGTCTCGTCCTTGGTGGTGGTAGTGGTCGTGGAGTTGTAGTAATAGCGGGGCGGCTGCTCGGGGGTCTTTTCCACAACGCTGTAGCTGCCGTTCTCATTCTTGACAAGCTCACCGCCGTCAGCGGCTACAACGACCTTTGTCACATCCACGTAAGTATTCCCATCATCGCTCACCTTGGCCACTATTTCTTTTGTAGTGGTACCCGCCAGCGTATTATCGGTTCCATAGGTGATTTTAGCCGTGGGCTGTACCGCCATGTCCTCATGAAGGACCACTGCACCCTCTGTAACGTCCGTAAAGGTGTTCTTGTCAATGGTCACAGTGTCATTCTTACCTGTGGCAAAAGCAATCTGGATACCACGCTTAACGCCGCCTATCTTGTTGCCGGTGATGGTCGCGTTCATCGCCGTGGTGCTGCCATCGCCCAGATGGATGGCACCCTTTGCCGTATTTGTGCCGTCCACATTGATATTGTTGTCTGTAATTACAACGGTATCTGCTCCCGACTGTGTCCAGATCAAATAGTTACCGCTGGCATTAGCGTCCGCTGTAAATGTGCAGTTCTTGACCTCCAGCTTTGCAATATGCGGTGCAATATACACGCAGTTGCCGCCGGCCTTGTTAAAGTGGCAGTTATCTATAGTAATTTCCGCCGAACTGGCAATCCCGTCGGCGTAAATGCCGATAGCCGCATCCCCGTCAAAGTTAATATTACGAAGCGTCAGCTTGCCGCCGAAATCACTGGGCAGCGCAATACCATGCACATCATTCATACCTGCAGTGCCATATCCCTCGATGGTAACAGACTTCGTAACACTGTAGTTGCCGCTGGTGATGGTCTTGTCCTGGCTCTGATTGCCCCAGAACGGATTCACGGTGGTCTGGCCGGTCACTCTGATGGTGCCGCCCTCCTTGACCAGCGTCATAGCCTTTTTCAGATACTGCACCGGGCGATCTACTGTTCCCGTTCCGTTCGTATCGTTACCGGTGCTGGTATTGACATACACAACATCCCGCAGCCCAGCAGCCTCGCCGCCTTCGGTGCCTTCCACATTCGCCCACGAGATAGTGGTGACGCTAAGTGCCATGACCAGCGTCAGGAGCATTGCCAATAACTTTTTCATTTTCTTTACCCCTTTTTCAGGTGAAATTTCCATAGGGCAGGGTCGTTTTAATCTCCAATTAAAACGCGAGAGCAGGGCATGCCCTGCTTAATGGATGGGACGATTATAGCACCAAAACCGGGGGCGTGCACGGTTTTTCGGAATATTTTTTGGATTTCTACGTTTTGGACAAATCAGGATGGGTGGTTTTGGGGATTTGACGAGGGAAAGGACGGGGGGACGGATTCCCACGCCAGTGACGTCGGTCACTGGCTCGGAATGACAGAGTGGGGCGGATCGCCATGGACACAGAGCACCCTCGTTATGACAGCGCGGGGCGGCGGGGTGTGGTCACCCCGCCCTACAGAGGGGGCGGGACGATGCGGGCATCGCCCCCTACGGACACCACGTCGGAGAGATTTTTCGGCAAGACGAGGCGCGGCGGCGCAGGCGTACTTTGTGTACGGCAAGCCGCCGCAACGAAGTATTGGCGGAAAAGCTCCCGCCGGGGTCAGACGATGAAGTCGGCGTAGGCATATCCGAGGTGCCCGGCGGGGCGGCGGGGTGTGGTCACCCCGCCCTACAGAGGGGGCGGGGCGGCGGCGGGGCGGAAAAGATCCCGCCGGGGTCAGACGATGAAGTCGGCGTAGGCATAACCCAATCGCCCATTATAGCCTACGGTGTACCAGTCCTGATAACGGCCATAGACGGTCAGCTTTGCACCATTGGGCAGCAGCGTGACGACTTCGGCGCGGGAGCCGGGCGCGGAGCGCAGGTTCAGGGGGCCTCCGCCGGGTGTCTGCACTGTGCCCTGCCAGGGTGTCATGGGCGTGACGAAGGGCAGACCGAAATACTCCGTTAGGGACAGCACCAGGTCAGCGGCGATGGGCTGGATATTGCCCTCGATCCAGCGGGCATCGGCGGTGTTGTCATGATAGCCCAGTTCCAGCAGCACGGAGGGCATATAGGGCTGGCGCACCTCCCCCAAAGTGGTGGTAGACCGGGCGTAGACCAGGTCTGGCAGAGGGTAGATGTTTTTAAGGTTTTTTACAAAAATATCCGCAGCGCGGCGGCCGTTGGCGCTGGTGGGATAGTAAAAGGCGATGACGCCGCGGACGGTGCCCTCCTTGGTGCCATCTGTGCTGCCGTTGGAGTGGAGGGCCAGGTAGAAATCGTAGCTGCCGGCGTTGGCCATGCGGATAGAACTGGCGGCGGTCATGTCGGGCGTATTACGGGTAAAACGAATGGTATTGGCCAGCAGATAAGGCTCCATGGCGTCGGCAATGAGGTTCATAAAGTATTCCTCGGAGCCGCTGCCGGTGATGTAGGGGTTGTATTCCTGCGTGGATGGGCTCAAAAAGATACGCGGCATAGTGTTCCCTCCTATAATTTCTTGTACATTATATGGAAATGCACACGCTTTTGTGCTATACTCAAGAAGAATTTCCCCACGAAAAGGAGTAATCGCTATGAAAGCTGCCAGACCGTATCCCGCTGTCACCATCACCCCTAAGGGAGAGCGCGCCATCGTGGGCGGGCACCCATGGGTATATGAGGGAGAAGTGACCGGACTGTCCTCGCAGATCGAAGACGGCAGTCTGGTGGATGTAGTGTCCAAGAAGGGCAGTTGGCTGGGGTGCGGGTTCTACAACAGCCGCTCCAAGATACGGGTTCGGCTGGTGACGCGGAACGCCAACGACGATCCGTCCGGCGACGAATTCTGGAGGCGGCGGCTGAAATATGCGTGGGAATACCGGAAAACGGTGATGAGTGAGACGGACAAGCGATGCTGCCGGATCATATTCGGCGAGGCGGACGGATTCCCCGGACTGACGGTGGATCGGTTCGAAAGCCTGCTGGTGGCGCAGGTGCTGAGTTTGGGCATGGAGCGCATCAAAAACCGTGTATTACCAATGCTTACAGGCATTCTCCGCGAGGACGGAGAGGGCATAAAAGGCGTGTATGAACGCAATGACGCGGCCCTGCGGGAGCGGGAGGGGATGGCCCAAAACAAGGGCTGGCTGGCTCTGCCGGGGGAGGAAACGCCGCAGGATGTCCATGTGGACATCGTTGAAAACGGCATTGTATACACGGTTGATGTTCAAGATGGACAGAAGACCGGATTCTTTCTGGATCAGAAATACAACCGGCTGGCGGTGGCAAAACTGGCAAAGGGCAAGACAGTGCTGGACTGCTTCACCCACACGGGCTCCTTTGCGCTGAACGCCGCCAAGGGCGGAGCAAAGCGTGTCACCGCTGTGGACGTGTCGCAGTTCGCCGTGGACTGTGCGGCGGAGAACGCGCGGAAAAACGGACTGGACGGCGTGATGGAGTGCGTGTGCGCCAACGTGTTCGATCTGCTGCCCCAGCTGGGGCAGCAGCCGCGGAAATACGACTTCATCATCCTGGACCCGCCGGCGTTTACCAAGAGCCGCAAGACCATTCACAATGCCATGACCGGATACAGGGAGATCAACTACCGGGCCATGAAGCTGCTGCCGCGGGGCGGGTACCTGGCCACCTGCTCCTGCAGCCACTTCGCGTCGGAGGAGTTATTCGTCAAGATGCTGCGCGAGGCCGCCCGCGACGCGGGTGTACAGCTGCGGCAGATCGAGGCGCGGCAGCAGTGCGCCGATCACCCCATTCTGTGGGGCGTGGAGGAGACGAACTATCTGAAATTTTTCATTTTCCAGGTGGTATAGCGCGGTTTTTATTGCCATGCGGCGAAACGTGTGGTATTCTGTTTTTCACGGTATTTATCCGGAGGGGAGGCGCCTCTTTGGCACGATTACAGGACAAGCGGCTGTTTCTGCTGGACATGGACGGCACCATCTATCTGGATGACCGGCTGTTCAACGGAGTAACGGCCTTTCTCTCCCTCATACGGGAAAAGGGCGGACGGTATCTGTTTCTGACCAACAACTCCTCCAAAGGCGTGGAGGGCTATATGGAGAAGCTGGGCGGCATGGGCATCGCCACCGAACGGGAGGACTATCTGACCTCAGTGGACGCGGCCATTGCCCTGTTGCGGGAGCGGTATCCCGGAAAGCGGTGCTATGTACAGGGAACGCGCTCCTTTTGCCGCCAGCTGGAGGCGGCCGGCATACCCGTCACCTGCGGCCGGGAGGACGGCGCGGAGGTGCTGCTCAGCGGGTTTGACCGGGAGCTGACATTTCAGAAGCTGGAGGACGCCTGTATTCTTCTGAACCGGGGCCTGCCCTGGCTGGCCACAAATCCGGACTGGGTGTGCCCCACCTGGTACGGCTCCGTGCCGGACTGCGGCAGCGTGTGCGAAATGCTGCACCGGGCCACCGGGCGGGAGCCGGAATTCATCGGCAAGCCCCGGCCCGCCATGGTGCAGCTGGCGCTGAAGCGGACAGGGTACCCGCCGGAGGCGGCGGTGCTGATCGGCGACCGGCTGTATACGGACATCGCCTGCGCGGTGAACGCCGGGATAGACAGCATTTTTGTGCTGTCCGGCGAGGGAAAGCGCAGCGACATAGAGAGGGACGGCATACGCCCCACATGGGTATACGACGATATAGACGCGGTATTCCGCGCATGGGAGGAGACGCCATGAAGCTGAACTACAAGCGCACCATACTGGTGGGATTTGCCTTTTTCCTGATCTGCGCATTCTGGCAGGCCTACGACAATACGGTGCCGCTGATACTGACCAACAAATTCGGCATGAGCCAGACCTGGTCCGGCGTCATCATGGCGCTGGACAATATTCTGGCGCTGTTCCTGCTGCCGCTGTTCGGACACATCTCCGACAAGTGCACCCACCCCAGAGGACGGCGGACGCCGTTCATCGTGGTAGGCACGCTGATCGCGGCGTGCGCACTGATCGCGCTGTCCTTCGCGGACAACGCGCAGCTGAAGCGGCTGGACAAGGTAGCCGCCATCGATGATCCGGCGGCGCTGTCGGTGATCTACGAGGAGCAGAAGGACGCCACGCTGCTGTCCCCCAGCGGCGAGAGCTTTATTCTGGGGCAGAAGTTCACAGAGGAGGAATTCACGGCCATACGCAGCCAGACGGTGAACGCCGAGGGCAAGACCGTCACCGATCCGGCGTACACCAACTATGTGGTGCCGGCACGGCAGGCCTGCGCCCGCGATACGGCGGCGGCACATCCCGGCGCTCTGGCAGTGTTCGTGGGACTGCTGCTGATCATCCTTCTGAGCATGGCCACGTTCCGCTCCCCAGCGGTGGCGCTGATGCCGGATGTGACACCCAAGCCTCTGCGCTCCAGGGCCAACGCCGTCATCAATCTGATGGGCAGCGCCGGCGGCATCATCGTGCTGGCGCTGGGCATGGTGTTCGCCACGGCATCGGTAAGCAACAGCATGATGAGCTATACCGGCTATTTCGGCGTCATCGCGGCGCTGATGCTGGCCGCGCTGGTGGTATTCATGCTGACGGTGCGGGAGCCGGAGTGGGCAAGAGAGATGCAGGAGCAGTCCGTGGAGGCGGGCATTGAGGACGCGGAAGAGGAAAGCAAGCCCGGCGAGGGCCGCAAATTGTCCGCCGATGAAGTAAAGAGTCTGCTGCTGATCCTGCTGAGCATCGTACTGTGGTTCTTCGGCTACAACGCCGTGACCAGCAAATACTCCGTGTATGCCAGCAATATTCTGCACAAGGACTACAATCTGACACTGATCATCGCCCAGGCGGCGGCCATCGTGGCCTATCTGCCGGTGGGCTTTATCGCCGGAAAGATCGGGCGGAAAAAGACCATTCTGGCCGGCGTGGTGATGCTGACCGTCGCCTTCGGCGTGGCGGGCTTTCTGACCGCTGACAGCCCCACCCTGCTGATGAACGCCATGTTTGCCCTGGCGGGCATCGCCTGGGCCACCATCAACGTCAACTCCTTCCCCATGGTGGTGGAGCTGGCCTCCGGCGGAGATGTGGGCAAGTACACGGGATTCTATTACACGGCGTCCATGGCGGCCCAGGTGGCCACGCCCATGGTATCCGGCCTGCTGATGGACAAGTTCGGCATGCATGTTCTGTTCCCTTACGCGGCGGTGTTCACGGCACTGGCCTTTGTGACCATGCTGTTTGTGAAGCACGGCGACAGCAAGGACACGTCGGCGAAGGACGTGCGCACGGAGGATGCCGGGACCGCCGAAGCTATTGATACCACTGTAGAGGAGTTGACCAACGACTGATGAACGCTTTGATCACCATTCTGATCGTACTTTTGGTACTGTTTTTGCTGTATCTGCTGTGCCTGCGGTGCCGCCGCGGCAAGGCGGACTGGGCACATTTCCGCCAGTGGCGGTATGCCCACCGGGGGCTGCACAACAAGGAGAAGGGTATTCCGGAAAACTCCATGGCCGCGTTCAAGCGGGCGGCGGCCAACGGATTCGGCGCGGAGCTGGACGTGCATCTGATGAAGGACGGCACTCTGGCGGTCATCCACGACGCTTCCCTGCTGCGGACGGCGGGCGCGGATGTACTCATCGAGGATCTGACCGCTGCCGATCTGGAAAACTACCGGCTGGAGGGCACGGAACAGAGGATCCCCCTGCTGGAGGAGGTACTGCCGCTGTTCGCGGGCCGCGCACCGGTGATCGTGGAGCTGAAGGCCGAGCGGGGCAACGCCGAGGCGCTGGCCGCGGCCGTCTGCAGCGTGCTGGACAAGAGCAAGACGGAGACCATGGTGGAGTCCTTCGATCCCAGATGCCTGATGTGGCTGTGGCAGAACCGGCCCGACATTATCCGGGGCCAGCTGAGCGAGAATTTCACCGCCCACGGCGACACGCAGCATCTGCCGGGCGGCATCCGGTGGATACTGGCCAATCTGCTGCTGAACGTGCGGACACGGCCCGATTTTATCGCGTATCGGTTCGAGGACAGGAATACTCTGTCCCTGCGGCTGTGCCGGGGCTTCTACCATGTGCAGGAGGCCAGCTGGACCGTGCGGGACAAGGACACCATGGACAAGGCGGAGGCGGCCGGAAATCTGGTCATCTTCGAAAACTTTGATCCCAGGGGGTAAACGGTTATGCGCGTGATCACAGGCTCTGCCAGAGGCAGGGTATTAAAGGAACTGGAGGGGCTGGAAACACGGCCCACCACCGGCAAGGTGAAGGAGAGCCTGTTCTCCATCATACAATTCGATATTGAAGGGCGGCGGGTGCTGGATCTGTTCGCCGGCACCGGACAGCTGGGCATCGAGGCGCTGAGCCGCGGCGCGGCGGAGTGCGTGTTTATCGACCGCCGGGCGGACGCGGTGAAGCTGATACAGGAGAACCTGGCCCTGTGCCGTCTGGCGGATAAGGCCAGAGTACGGCAGGGGGACGCCCTGCCCTATCTGCGCAGCGGGGAGAAGTTCGACATCGTATTTCTGGATCCCCCCTATGCCAGCGGACTTCTGCAGCAGGCGCTGACGGATATCGCAGCGTTTGACATTTGCCGCGCACATGGTATAATCATAGCGGAAAGCGCGGCGGACACGGTGCTGCCGGAGATGTCGGCGCCCTATTCCCTGTATCGGGAGTACAAATACGGCAAGATCAAGCTGACGGTGTATCATCGCGGCGGAAACGAGGATGCGGAATGAATATCGCCATTTACCCCGGCAGCTTTGATCCCATCACGTTGGGACATCTGGATATTATCCGGCGGGCCGCAAGGTGCTTTGACAAGGTATGTGTGTGCGTGATGGTCAACTGCCAGAAGCAGCAGCCCATGTTTACGCCGGAGCGGCGGCTGGAGCTGATACGTCAGTCCGTGGCCGGCATCCCCAACGTAGAGGTGGAGAACTGGAGCGGGCTGCTGGCGGACTTTGCCCTGCGGAAAGACGCGCACATTCTGGTAAAGGGCGTGCGCAACTGCGCCGACTGGGAGCTGGAGGCGCAGATGGCACGGATCAACAGCGGCGTATGTCCTGGGCTGGAAACAGTGCTGCTGCCGGCCAGCGCGGAGTACGAACACTTCAGTTCCACCATGGTACGGGAGATGATCCGTTACCACCAGCCTCTGGAGAAGTATGTGCCGGCGCCGGTCGCCGAGGAATTGACGCGGCAGCGGGGCTGAGTCCCGCGCCGACAAAAAGAAAGGAACGGACTGCACCATGGAAGAGAAAGATGTACAGCGGCTCATCGACATGCTCTACAATATGATCGACGAGGCCAAGAGCGTTGCTTTCAGCTCTGACAAATGCATCATCGTACGGGACGAGGCACTGGATCTGCTGGATGAGATCCGGGCGAAGCTGCCTCTGGAACTGAAAAAGGCACAGGAGTTGATCGCCGCCCGCAGCGAGTATGTGGCCGGAGCGAAAAAGGAGGCGCAGGAGGTGCTGCGCCAGGCGGAGCTGGACGCCCGCACCATCGTGTCCGAGAGCGAGACGCTGCAGCTGGCCCGCCAGAAGAGCAGCGAGATCATCCGCCGGGCCGAGGACCGCAGCAAGGAGCTGTATCATGTGGCCAACACCTACACCGAGGATGCGCTGCGCCGCACAGAGGAGGCTATCCAGGCCGCGCTGAGCGAGGTGCAGGAGTCCCGCGCACGATTCCGCGCCGCCAGCAAGGAGCAGATGCAGGCCCAGCGCCAGCAGCTGAATGAGTCCGCCGCCGAGGGCAAGGGCGGCGAGGGCACTCAGCGGTAAAACCGCTTCCCCCGTTTATATCGTTTATGTTGACCGCCGCCGGCATTGCCGGCGGCGGTTTTTTGCTGAGGGGCCGCGTATGCCGCAGGCGTCTGTGGTCTTTGTGGAAAATCTATAAAATCTATGTAAATATTTCTGCGTTTTCCACAACACAGCTTCATCTTGTGGGAAACGATCCCAGCGAGCACTATATTTTGTGTTCACTGGGATCGTTCCATTAAATTCATCGAACAACCGTTTCAAAATCACCTCGAAACCGACCGAAAATCATCGGAATACGGAGGGTTTCGCCGGCCAGTAGACATAATTTTTCCTTGCAATTCCGCGGTGAATTATGTATACTTACCTCATTAGTGGTGAATTGTGGGGGCATTATCCACATTTGTGGGGAATATTCCCACAGTCACACGCCGCGGTACCGTCTTCGGTACTGCGGTCAGCATCTTATCACGAAGGGAGGCGGCCCTGTGACCGGTCAATATGCACACAATATCGACGCCAAGGGGCGCCTCTTTATTCCCGCCGCGCTGCGCAAGGAGTTGGGGCAGACCTTCCACATTACCGTGGGGCAGGATCACTGCCTGTCGGTGTACTCCGATGAGAGCTGGGCGGCCTTTATGGACAAGCTGAAGGCCCTGTCCTACAACGAGGTAAAAAAGCTGCGCGCACTGTTTGCCTACGCGGCGGACTGTGAGCCGGACAGCCAGGGGCGTATCCTCATCCCCGCCAAGCTGCGGGAGTACGCGGGTCTGACCAAGGAAGTCGTGGTCATCGGCAGCTTTGACCGGGCGGAGATCTGGGATGCCGAGCGCTGGTCCGCGGTGGAGAACGACGCATTCGCCTCCGGTGAACTGGAGAGCGCCATGGCGGAGATGGGCCTGTGATGAGCGAAAAAGACTACGGTCATGTGCCTGTGCTGCTGCAGGAGTGTCTGGACGCGCTGGCCATCAAGCCTGACGGCATATATGTGGACGGAACGCTGGGCCGGGCGGGCCACTCACTGGAGATCGCAAAGCGCCTGACCACCGGACGGCTTATCGGCATTGACCGGGACGATACGGCCATCGCCGCCGCACAGGAGCGGCTGGCGGACTACATGGACCGGGTGACTCTGGTCCACAGCAATTTTGATCGCATCGGCGATATCCTCGCCGATCTGCATATAGACGGGGCGGACGGCATGCTGTTCGACCTGGGTGTGTCGTCCCCGCAGCTGGATGATGCAGAGCGGGGCTTCAGCTACATGCACGACGCGCCGCTGGACATGCGGATGGATCGCTCCGCGTACCTCACCGCCCGCCAGGTGGTGAACAGCTGGAGCTATGAGGAGCTGCGGCGCATCCTGTTTGAGTACGGCGAGGAGCGTTATGCACCGGCCATTGCCAAGCGCATCGTACAGAGCCGCGAGCAGCGGCCCATCGAGACGACACTGCAGCTGGTGGACATCATCAAGTCCGCCATGCCGCCCCAGGCCCTGCGGGAAAAGCAGCATCCGGCCAAGCGCAGCTTTCAGGCCATACGCATCGCGGTGAACGGCGAACTGGACGCGCTGCCACCCATGCTGGAGGCGGCCACAGCGCACTTGAATAAAGGCGGACGGCTGGCGGTGATCTCCTTCCACTCGCTGGAGGACCGGATCATCAAGAGAACGCTGCAGGAGCTGGCCACAGGCTGCACCTGTCCCCCGGAGTTTCCGGTGTGCGTGTGCGGCAAAAAACCGAAGCTGAAGCTGGTGAGCCGGAAGCCCATCGTCTCCGGCCCGGAGGAATTGGAGCACAACCCCCGCGCACGCAGCGCCAAGCTGCGGGTGGCGGAAAAAGTATAAAGCGGCGGGAAAAAACCGCCACAGGAAAGGAGGGAGTTCTGTATGTCCAACTATCGTCACGGCGCCACCTACGGCGATCTGGCCTATGATCTGGATGCGCTGGCGCGGGAGAAGCAGTTGGACGACGCCGGAAAACTCCCTCAGAAAAAGGTGCGGCCCGCGCAGTCGGAGGTACAGCCGGTACAGCGCCGCCGCAGCGCGGCACAGGCGGCAGTGCGTCCCTCCCCTGCCGTGGTTCTGGGCACGGTGATGGTGGTAGGCATGGTCATCGCACTGATGCTGTGCTATGTAAAGCTGACGGGCATTTCAGACAACGTATCCGCCATCAAGCGGGAGATCTCCGCGCTGGAGGATGAGCATGTGGCGCTGCTGACGGAGTATGAAAAAACCTTTGACCTGGCCACCGTGAAGGCGGCGGCGGAGGCGGCGGGCATGAGCAAGCCCAGCAGCGGGCAGATACAGTATATCGACCTGTCGGGCAGCGACAGTGTAGAGGTATACGCCGCAGGCGGCACAGCCGCGCTGAATAACTTCACCGGAAAGGTGGAGGATCTGTGGGCGTATATCGTGGAATATTTTCGCTGAGGGTAAGTATAGTAGGTACTGAGCGCGAGGAGTAAGAAGGTGACTTCTTGCTCCTTGCTTGGTCTATACACCGCAGGCTGTTTCGCCGCGGTGGGAGAGCGGGAGGCATCGACGTGGCAGAAAACCAGAACCATAATCGGAAAAATGAGAGCGTGCGGCGGGCCAACCGCGTCATACAAAGCCGCGCTTTCGCCCTGATGATACTGATGGGCATCGTGATGTTCATACTGCTGTTCTTTCGACTGTTCGATCTGCAGATCACCCGGCATGAGGAGCTGCAGGGCAAGGCCGTCAGCCAGCAGACGCGGCGGACGGTGGTGACCGCGTCGCGGGGCACCATCTATGATGCCAGCGGCAACATTCTGGCCATATCCTCCAGCGCGGAGACGATCATACTGTCCCCCAAGGAGATCAACGAGGCGCTGAACGACACGGAAAATCCCGCGGCGTGGACGAAAGACACGCTGGCGGCAGGACTGGCCGACATTCTCGGCAAGGATGCCGCGTCCATCCGCAAGCGGATGGACAACGTGAAGTCCGAGTACGAGGTCATTCAGCTGCGGGCGGACGAGGACGTGGCGGCCAAAGTACGCACCTATGTGGATGAGAACAATATCAGCGGCGTACACCTGGTGGCGGACACAAAGCGGTACTATCCCTACGGATCGCTGGCAGCCCAGGTTATCGGCTTTGTAGGCGATGAAAACACCGGTCTGTACGGGCTGGAGGCCTATTATGAAGAGGAACTGGAGGGACAGAGCGGGCTGGTCGTCTCCGCCAAGGACAAGGCGGGAAACGACATGCTATACACCTATGAACAGTACTTCGCGGCCAAGAACGGCAGCGACCTGACACTGACGCTGGACACCACCATCCAGTACTATCTGGAAAAGGGCATCGAAAGCATGATGGATAAGTTCTCCGCCGCCAACGGCGCCAGCGGTATCGTGATGGATACCAAGACCGGCGGTATCCTGGCCATGGCATCGTATCCCAACTATGATCTGAACGACTTTCTGACGGTCAGCGACAAGACGCTGCAGGAGCGCATCGAGCGGGGCGAGAGCACCGTGGCGGATATGCAGCTGCTGCAGTGGCGCAACAAGGCGCTGAACGACACCTACGAACCGGGCTCCACTTTCAAAATACTGACGCTGTCGGCAGCACTGGAGGAGGGTGTGGTGGATAAGACCACCACAGTCAACTGCGGCGGAAGCGTGAACATTTCCGGCTATACCATTCATTGCTCCAACAAGAACGGCCACGGGCTGCAGACGCTGGTGCAGTCTGTGGGAAACTCCTGCAACCCGGCGTTCATCAACTACGGTCTGCGGATCGGCAATGAGAAATTCTATGAATATATGCGCTCCTTCGGACTGATGAACACCACGGGCATCGACCTGGGCGGCGAGGCAGTGGGCGTGTTCGCATCGGACAGCAGCTTCACGCAGCTGGATCTGGCGTGCTACGCCTTCGGCCAGAACTTTACCGTGACGCCTCTGGCGCTGATCGCGGCGCAGGCGGCCTGCATCAACGGCGGGTATCTGCACACGCCGTATCTGGTGGACCGCATCACCGACAGCGACGGCAGCGTGACATACCGGCACGACAACACGCCTGTGCGGCAGGTAATCAGTGAGCAGACCTCCGCCACGGTGCGGGAGTGCCTGGAATATGTGGTGGCCAGCGGTACCGGCAAGAACGGCCAGGTGGCGGGCTATCGCATCGGCGGCAAGACCGGCACGGCAGATAAAGGCCAGACCGGCGACGTGGTGGTGTCGTTCCTGTGTTTCGCGCCGGCGGATGACCCGCAGGTCATCATGCTCATCACCATGGACACCCCCAGCCGCTCCACAGGCACCTATGTGTCCGGCGGCAACATGGTGGCCCCCACCGCCAGCACGGTGATGGCGGAGATACTGCCCTATCTGGGTGTAGAGCCCAGCTATTCCGCCGAGGAACTGCTGGGCATGGATACCACGGTGCCCAATGTGATCGGGCTGACCGTGGAGCAGGCCAAGGACAAGATGAAGGAACGGGCGCTGAACTGCAAGATCGTGGGCGACGGCGACACCATCACCGACCAGACACCGGCGGGCGGTGCTATCATACCTGGCAAGTCCAGCGTTATCCTGTATGCCGGTGAGGAGAAATCCACGGACAAGTGCGTGGTACCGCATCTCATCGGAAAGACGCCCGCAGAGGCCAACACCTCCGCCACGGCGGCAGGGCTGCTGATACGGTTCTCCGGCACCACGGGCAGCGAATCCAGTTCCATCCGCGTACTGAGTCAATCCATTGACGAGGGCACGGAGGTGGAGGCCGGAACGGTCATCACCGTACAGCTGGGCGACACGTCCGTGACCGACTGATACCACACGTTTTGCCTGCCACAGGGCACACAGTTCCCTTTTTTGAACCGGCCCTGCGTGGTATAATAGTATTTACTACATGTAAATGCAAAGGAGAGTTGACCATGAAGCTGCGTGAGCTGTTGAATAGTCTGGATATTCTGGAGTGCAATGCCGACCTGGACATGGACATCCGTGAGGTGCAATATGACTCGCGGCTGGTGGAGGCGGGCGACCTGTTCGTGGCCATCCCCGGCGCGGCGGCGGACGGGCACAAGTTTATCCCCATGGCGCTGGAAAAGGGCGCAGGGTGCGTACTGTGCGAAAAAGCGCCGACAGGCGGCGTGCCTTTCGTCCGCGTGGCGGACAGCCGCCGGGCTCTGGCGGTGGTGGGCTGCAATCGCTTTGACCACCCCGCCCGCGAACTGACCATGATCGGCGTGACCGGCACCAGCGGCAAGACCACCAGCACCTATCTCATCAAGAGCATACTGGAGCAGAAGGCCGGGGCCAAGGTGGGCCTGATCGGCACCATACAGAACATGATCGGCAGCGAGGTGCTGCACACGGAGCGCACCACGCCGGAATCCTTTGAGCTGCAAAAGCTGCTGCGGGAGATGGCGGACGCGGGATGCACCCATGTGGTGATGGAGGTGTCCTCCCACGCGCTGATACTGGACCGGGTATACGGCATACAGTTCGCCGTGGGCATCTATACGAATCTGAGCCGGGACCATCTGGACTTCCACAACACCATGGAGGAATACTGCGACGCCAAGGCGCTGCTGTTCCGCCAGTGTGATCTTGGTATCTGCAACGCCGATGATCCGTGGACGGAGCGGCTGATGGCCGGGGCCACCTGTGCCAGGCGGTTTTCCTACGCCGTCAACGGACAGGCGGACCTGATGGCCAAGAACGTGCAGCTGCACAGCGGCAGCGTGGACTTTGACGCGGAGGCGGACACGGAGTGGTGCCACGCCCATGTGGGCATACCGGCGCTGTTCACCGTGTACAACACGCTGGACGCCATGGCCTGCTGCTGGAACCTGGGCGTGCCGCTGGCGGAGTGCGCTGACGCGCTGGCCAAAAACCACGGCGTGAAGGGCCGCATGGAGATCATCCCCACGCCAGGGACAGACTTTACCGTGCTCAACGACTACGCCCACAAGCCCGACGCCCTGGAGAAGGTGCTGCAATCCGCCAAGGAGTTCGCCAAAGGGCGCGTGGTGGCGCTGTTCGGCTGCGGCGGAGACCGGGATAAGACCAAGCGGCCCGTTATGGGCGAGATCGGCGCACGGGTGGCGGACTTCGTCATCGTCACCAGCGACAATCCCCGGGCAGAGGATCCCATGGCCATCATCAACGACATCCTGCCGGGAATGGAGGGCTATGATACGCCCTATGTTGTGATACCGGATCGGGTGGAGGCCATACACTATGCCATGGATCACGCCCAGCCGGGCGATGTGATCGTATTGGCCGGCAAGGGCCACGAGGACTACCAGGAGATCAACCACAAGCACTATCCCATGGATGAGCGAGTCATCGTGGCAGAGCATCTGAAGGAGATGCAGAAATAAAGAAAAGACCTCCGCGGCGTGCGGAGGGAAGGAGTAAGGTAGTATGGGAATTATGGAGATCGCGCTGCCTATCGCGGTATGCTTTGTTATCACCGCCGTAGTGGGCAAGCTGCTGATACCGGCGCTGGTAAAGCTGAAGGCCGGGCAGTCTATCAAGGAGATCGGGCCCACATGGCATATGACCAAGCAGGGCACCCCCACCATGGGCGGACTGATGTTTATTATCGGCATCGGCATCACCATTCTGGTGCTGGGCTGGAAAAACATGTTGGCCGGCAGCTTCGTGCACCTGTATGTATACCTGTTCGCGCTGGTGTTCGGCGCCATCGGGTATATCGACGACTATCAGAAGGTGAAGCACCACCAGAACACCGGACTGACCGCGCCGCAGAAGTTCATTCTGCAGTTGGCGGCAGCAGTGGCGTTCCTGTGCCTGATGCGGTATGAGGGAATGCTGACCCCTAACCTGTATATCCCCTTCTGGAACACCCATCTGGTGATGCCATGGATCGTGTATCTTATCTTCGCGGCCTTCGTCATCGTAGGCACCGTTAACGCGGTGAACATCACGGACGGGCTGGACGGGCTGAGCAGCAGCGTGACCGTGCCAGTGGGGCTGTTCTTTCTGGTGATGGCGGTGGTGTGGCCCGGCTTTGCGCAGCTGGGCGTGTTTTCCGGCGCACTGGTGGGCGGTCTGCTGGGGTTCCTGCTGTACAACCACTACCCCGCCAAGGTGTTTATGGGTGACACCGGCTCCCTGTTTCTGGGCGGCGCCGTGGCGGCGCTGGCCTTCGCCTACGACATGCCGCTGGTGCTGATCCTGGTAGGCATCGTATATATCTGCGAGACGCTCAGCGACATTATTCAGGTAACGTATTTCAAGCTGACTCACGGCAAGCGCATATTCAAGATGGCGCCGCTGCACCATCACTTTGAGATGTGCGGCTGGAAAGAGACAAAGGTAGTGGCGGTGTTCACCGCTGTCAGCGTGATCGGCTGCGTCATTGCATATTTCGCCGTATACCAGCGCTTCAGCATCTAATCTTCTGCACAATTTACAGGAAGGGAGGGAAAACCATGACACGGGAGGAACAGCAGGCCCGCAAGGCACAGCAAGCGCGGATGCGGGCTGTGGAGCAGAAGCACAAGGCCGCCGCCCGCGGACAGATGGATCTCCCCTTCCTGATCCTGACACTGCTGCTGACGGCCATCGGCCTGATCATGCTGTTCTCCGCCAGCTTTCCCCGCGCCTACTACGACACCGGCGACGGCACCTACTACTTCAAGCGGCAGGCCGCTTTCGCCGCCATCGGTCTTGTGGCCATGTTCGTGGTCAGCAAGATCAACTACCAGCGCTGGCGCGGCGCGGGACGGCTGCTGGTGGGGCTGGCGCTGTTCCTGCTGATACTGGTCATCATCCCCCACAACCCGTTGGCCATCACCTCCAACAACGCCACCCGGTGGCTGGGCATCAAGGGCGTGTTTCAGTTCCAGCCGTCGGAGATCGCCAAGCTGGCTGTCATCGTCTACTTCTCCGATACCATCTCCAAAAAGCGGGAGAAAATGCTCACATGGCGGCAGGGCATTCTGCCCTATGTGGCGCTGCTGGGTGTTATCGGCGTGCTGATGATGCTGGAGCCACACCTGTCGGGCACCATCCTGATCTTCGCCACCGGCGCGGTGCTGATGATCGTGGGCGGCATACAGGGCTGGCTGGTGGCAGCGGGCGTGGCCGGCGTGAGCGCGCTGGGCTTTCTGTTCATCAAGCTGGCGGAGGCCGGCATCATCAAATACGGCGCGGCGCGCATCCAGCTGTGGCACGACCCGTGGGAGGACTATTACGGCAAGGGTTACCAGCTGGCGCAGAGCCTGATCACCATCGGCTCCGGCGGACTGCTGGGCTTGGGACTGGGCCGGGGACGGCAGAAGTTCCTGTACCTGCCGGAGCAGTACAACGACTTCATCTTTTCCGTGATCTGCGAGGAGCTGGGCTTGATCGGTGCGTGCGTCATCATGCTGATCTTCTCCATGCTGATCCTGCGGGGCTTCTGGATCGCTCTCCACGCCCGTGACCGCTTCGGCGCGCTGCTGGTGGTAGGCGTGATGACTCATTTGGCACTGCAGACATTCCTGAACATTGCCGTGGTATCCGGCTTCGTACCCACCACGGGCATCTCCCTTCCCTTCTTCAGCTACGGCGGCACGGCACTGTGCCTGCAGCTGGTGGAGATGGGCATCGTGCTGAGCGTGTCGCGGCAGATACCCGCAGCGCGGACAGGATAAAGCCGCAAATTACGACAACGTTTTGTATTATTTGGCAGAAAAAATACTATTTGTATCGAATTTTTAGAGTTTATGCCGCTTTAGGTGGCGCGCAGGAGCAACCGTATGAGAGTGATATTTACCTGCGGGGGCACCGCAGGACATGTGAACCCGGCCATCGCACTGGCAGGGTATATGAAGGAAAAAGCCCCGGACACCGCCGTACTGTTCGTAGGCACGCCCACGGGCATGGAGCGTGAACTGGTGGCCAAGGCGGGGTACGACTACGCCGCAGTGGAGGTCAGCAGCTTCCTGCGGAAATTCAGCATCGAGGGTATACGGCACAATCTGCACACCCTGCGGGTGCTGGCCTCCTCCGGTCGGCAGGCGCGTGCCATCCTGGATCAATTCAAGCCCGACCTGGTGGTGGGTACCGGCGGCTACGCCAGCTATCCCATGGTGAAGGCGGCGGCCAAGGCGGGCCTCCCCACCGCCGTACACGAGAGCAACATGGTGCCGGGACTGACCACAAAGATGCTGGAGGACTATGCCAAGGTCATCATGGTGGGCTTTGAAGACTGCCGGCAGCACTACAAGCACCCGGAACACATCGCCGTCACCGGCACGCCGGTGCGGGGGGACTTCTTCCGTCTCACCCGTGATGAAGCCAGGAAAAAGCTGGGCTTTGACGACGAGGCCCCCCTTGTGGTATCCTTTTGGGGAAGCCTGGGCGCCAGCCACATGAATGAGTGTATGGTGGATTTTTTCCGCCGCGAAGACAGGGAGAGCTATCCCTTCCACCACATCCATGCGGTGGGAAAGGGCGGTTGGGCTGCCATGGAGCAAAAGCTCTGTGAACTGGGCCTGCCCGGATCCCCACGGCTGGACGTGCGGCAGTATATCTATGACATGGACGTGGTGATGGCGGCGGCGGACGTGGTGCTGTGCCGCGCCGGGGCCTCCACCATCAGCGAACTGACGGCGCTGGGCAAACCCACGGTGATGGTGCCCTCACCCTATGTGACCAATAACCACCAGGAAAAGAACGCCCGGCTACTGGAAAAGCACGGCGGCGCGGTGGTCATTACGGAGTCCGAGGCCTCCGGCAATGGGCTGTATGAGGCCGTAAGCGGCATATTGAGTAACGAGGAAACAAAGGAGCGCATGGCCGGGGCCATGCGTGAACTGGGCATTCCCGATGCCACAGCGCGTATCTATAATACCGTAATGGCGCTGGTGCAGCGGTAAAAGAGTCACCCCTCTCCCCTGTCCTGTCATACAATGGCGTAGCTGTTGGATGCGCGGGGAAGGGAGTGTCACATGAGTTATATGACCATAGACGGCGGCACGCCGCTGCGGGGCGAGGTATCGGTACAGGGGGCAAAAAACAGTGTTCTGCCCATTCTGGCCGCTGCACTGCTGAGCGCGGGCGTATGCCGCATTGAGGGCTGTCCGCACCTAAGCGATGTGGAATCGGCATCGGACATCCTGCGGTACTTAGGCTGCGCCGTGCAATGGGACGGCGGCGATCTTCTGGTGGACAGCACAACGCTGACACGGTGCGACATACCCCAGACACTGATGCGGCGCATGCGCTCGTCGGTGATCTTTCTGGGGGCGATCCTGGCCAGATGCGGCTGGGCGGAACTGAGTTACCCCGGCGGGTGCGAGCTGGGGCCGCGGCCCATCGACCTGCACCTGGCGGCCCTGCGGACGCTGGGGGCGGATATCGATGACACCGGCGGCACGCTGCGGTGCCGGGCACGGCGGCTGCAGGGCTGCCAGCTGGTGCTGGCCACACCCAGTGTAGGCGCTACAGAAAACGCCATGCTGGCGGCCTGCGGTGCCGAGGGCGAGACAGTGATCTGCAACGCAGCGCGGGAACCGGAAATCGCAGATCTGCAGGACTTCCTGTGCGCCATGGGTGCGGATGTACGGGGCGCGGGCGGATCGGTCATTACGGTAACGCCGGCAAAGGCGCTGCACGGCTGTGTACATCGGGTGATCCCGGACCGGATCGTGACAGCCACCTATCTGTGCGCGGCAGCAGCCGCGGGCGGGGATATCACACTGCGGAACACGGAGCACCGGCATCTGGCCGCTGTGACGACGGCACTGGAGCAGGCGGGCTGCACCGTGGAATGCGGCAGAGATCACATACGCCTGATACGGCAGGCACCGCTGCGGGCCATCGCACCGGTGCGGACGGCACCATATCCGGGCTTTCCCACGGACTGTCAAGCCATACTCATGGCGGCGCTGCTGAGAGGACGGGGCACCACAGTATTTGTGGAGAACATCTTTCAGAGCCGGTATCGGCATGTGCCGGAACTGGTACGCATGGGCGCGGACATCCGCACCGAGGGGCGAGTAGCGGTGGTGTGCGGCGTGGAACGGCTGCACGGCACGGACACGGTGGCCACCGACCTGCGGGGCGGGGCTGCGCTGGCGGTGGCCGGTCTGGCCGCTGAAGGTATGACCACAGTGCAGGGTATGGAGCATATCCGCCGGGGATACGAGGATCTGCCCGGCGACCTGCGAACCCTGGGCGCGCATATCAAAGAGAACTGACAAACAGCGGAGGAACACGGACGATGGCAAGGCGCAGACGGTACAACCACAAGCGGCGGAGAGGAAGCTTCAGCTTTCTCTATAAGCTGCTGGCCTTTGTACTGATCTGCACCGCCATCGCCCTGGCTCTGACGCTGTTTTTCCGCATACGAAGCATCGAGGTCAGCGGTAATGACCGGTACTCACGGCAGGAGATCATCGACGCGGCAGGTATAAGCGAAGGGGACAACATGTTCCTGATGAACAAGTACAACGCGGCAGAGCGCATACGAAAAGCGCTGCCGTACATTGAGACGGTGCAGTTCCGGCGCAGCCTGCCGGACGGACTGTCCATCATTGTGACGGAGTGCACCGATCCGGCGGCCATCGTACAGGACGGCAAGGCGTATCTGCTGTGCGACACGGGAAACATCGTGGACGAAACCACCCCTGCAGCAGCCAAAAATCGGATGCAAGTGAAGGGATTGACACTGCTGGAGCCCTCCGTAGGCGTGCAGGCCAAAGCCGCCGAGGGCCAGGAACTGGCACTGGAGACTTTGCTGGCAGTAATGCGGGAGCTTGACAGCCGGGAGCTGATCGGTGATGTATCCCTGCTGGATATGAGTGACCCGGCGCAGCTGACACTGCGGTATCTGGATCGGTTCGACGTATATTTCCCCTGGGAGTCGGACTACGGGTACAAGCTGGACTATCTGACGGCGGTAGTGGAAAAGCTTGAGGTCAATGAAAAGGGCGTCATCAATATGATGCAGGAGGGGAAAGCGAGATTCATCCCCGAATGACACTGCCCCCACCGGCAGTGCTGGGTGCTTTTCCGCCCCATCGGAAAACTTTTTTGGCAAATTAAGTGCTTGCACTTGACGCTTGCGCGGATTCGTAATACAATACAAGATATAGCATTTACTTGGAGATAATCCGTCATTTTCATACAAATTGTGGCAGGAGGAGCAAACATGGCTTTTGGATTGGAAACCGGCCCGGAGAATGTCGTCAGCATCAAGGTCGTGGGCGTGGGCGGCGGCGGCAACAATGTCGTCAACCGTATGGTCCGCGGCGGCGCGCAGGGCGTTGATTTTGTAGCGGTCAATACGGACAAGCAGGCGCTGAACGCCTCCAGCGCTACCTATAAGATTCAGATCGGCGAAAAGCTGACCGGCGGCAAGGGCGCAGGCTCCAATCCCGACGTGGGCCGTAAGGCTGCGGAGGAGAGCCGCAACCAAATGGCCAAGGCGCTGGAAAACACCGATATGGTGTTCATCACCGCCGGCATGGGCGGCGGCACCGGCACCGGCGCGGCCCCTGTGGTGGCTGAGATCGCCCGTGAGGCAGGCATCCTCACCGTGGGCGTGGTCACCAAGCCTTTCGGCTTTGAGGGCCGCCGCCGCATGACGCAAGCGGAGCAGGGCA
>CAVGEC010000002.1:0-59612 GCA_963628195.1 Bacteroidaceae bacterium | reverse complement strand
CGGACGGCGATGGGGGCGTTCTTGGCGATGGTCTCGGCCAGCTTCTCGGCGGCGGGCAGGAGCTCGTCCAGGGGATAGACGGCGTTGACCAGGCCGATGCGCAGGGCCTCGTCAGCCTTGATGTTCTTGGCGGTGTAGATCAGCTGCTTGGCCATGCCGGGGCTGACCAGGCGGGCCAGACGCTGGGTGCCGCCGAAGCCGGGGGTGATGCCCAGGCCGGTCTCAGGCTGGCCGAAGACGGCGGTATCGGCGCAGATGCGGATATCGCAGGCCATGCTCAGCTCGCAGCCGCCGCCCAGAGCGAAGCCGTTCACCGCGGCGATGGTGGGGATGGGCAGCGTTTCAAGGGCGCGGAACACGTCGTTACCGTGCTTGCCGAAGGCAGCGCCGCCCTCTTTGGTGAGGGTGCTCATTTCGGCAATATCGGCGCCGGCCACAAAGGCCTTTTCGCCGCTGCCGGTGATGACCAGGGCGCGGATATCGGCGTCGGCCTTGACGGTCTCGACCAATTCGCCCAGATCGGACAAAACTTCGGAATTCAGGGCGTTCAGCGCCTTGGGGCGGTTGATGGTCGCCACGGCGATAAGGCCCTTTTTCTCCAGCAGAATGTTGGTCATGTCAACTTCCTCCTTACGTTTCCTTTCCGCGGGCGCAGCGCCGGCAGGCGGTGCGCCGCCGCAGGAGCGGCAGCATGCGCGCCCGCGCCCATACGGCGGGTGGGCATACTCCTCCTCATACATATCACATTATAGTGGCCCGTTAGAAATTTATCAAGTACAACCCGGCCGCTTTTTGCTTTTTTAGAAGTTCTCACAAAACAGGGCGCCCTATTTTGCACACTTTTTCGGGAGCGGGCCGGGCGGCGGACGGGGCGGAGCGGAAATAACGCTTGCGGGCACCGGGATCGGGGCCGGGAAAGGGAAACTGCCTGCAAACGGGGGAAGAAATGGGGTGAAAACAGAAATGGGACTTGCAGACGCGGGGCGAATGGGGTATGATGTGGAGCATCAAGAACTTGCGAGGACAGAAATATGCGGATGCGCAAAAAGAAAAATTTGGTGCCGAGGATGGAAGCCTGCGGCGCGTACCTGATACGGGATCCATTCTCCCTGCGGGGAAAATGGCGGCAGCTGCTGCCGGAGGCGCGGGAGCTGCGGGTAGAGCTGGGCTGCGGCAAGGGCGGATTCACCGTGGGCACGGCGGCGGCAGAGCCGGACGTGCTGCTGATCGCGGTGGAAAAGGTGCCGGACGCCATGGTGGTGGCCATGGAGAAAGCGCGGGACGCGGGCGTACACAACGTGTGGTTCGTGGACGGAGACGCGGCGCTGCTGCCGGACATGTTCGGCGAGGGCGAAGTGGATCGGCTGTATATCAATTTCTGCGATCCGTGGCCCAAGAGCAACCAGAAAAAACGGCGGCTGACGCACGGGAATTTCCTGAAAAAATACAGAAAAGTATTGAAGGAAAACGGAAGCATCCACTTCAAGACCGATAATGACAAGCTGTTTGAGTGGTCGCTGGAGGAGATACCGCAGTTCGGATTCACCCTGTCCGAGGTCACCCGCGACCTGCACGCGGACGGGCCGGTGGGCGTGATGACGGACTACGAGCGAAAGTTCTACGGCGAGGGCAAGAATATCAACCGGTGCGTGGCCACCATGGCGGACTGGACGGAGCCGGAGGCGGAGGAGGTCCCCTCCCCTGCCGAATAACACAGGATATAGGGAAAGGCGCCCCTGACGGGGCGCCTTTTTTTATTCTGTTGTCCTGTTACTGGCGCTTTTTGGCCGTCCAGGCCATGCCGGTGAGGGACAGCACCGCCGTCACGGCGTAGACACCCACGCCCGCGTCGAAGGTGGTGGGGCTGGAGGTCTTGTCGCCGATGGTGAAGTCCATGGAGACATTGCCCGCCGTGGACAGAATGGTCACAGTGTGCTTGCCGGCAGCCAAAGTCTTGAGGTACGACGCCTTGAGGTAGACCTCGGTGCCGCTGCCGTTGGCCTCGACGGTATAGTTCCCCTTGGCTAAGGTCTTGCCGTCCACCTGTACGCCGGTAAAGCTGCTGTAGGAAGCGGTGGAGCGGAATATCAGACCGTAGTCACCGGAGGTGTAATCCGTGGCGCTCTTATTCGGTCCGTTCAGCACAGCGCTGATGCTGGGCGTAGAGGGAGAACGAGGCACCGTATAGCCTTTTTCGTTGTCCTTGGTAACCTTCGTGCCGCCGTTGACGGTCACATTTCCGGTATTGGTGTTCTTAACGGTAACGCCGCTGGGAACATTTTTCAGCTCCGCATCACCCTGGGTGACCGTCACGGTACTGCCGGAGGGAGCCTTGGCCGCCGCCGCTTCCACAGTCTCCTTACCCACGTAGTAGGTGGTTTCGCCGGAGGCGGTAATATTGGCTGTGGTCAAGCCTTCAGCCACATAGTCTTTTACGTCGTTGGAGAAAGCTCCGCCGGCAACAGTAATCTCTCGCTTCAGCGTCTCTGTTTCCTCGCTGTCCTTTACAAACTTCTTCACAGCGACACCCTGGCTGTCAAAGTTGCCGCCGTTGACATTCAGGACAATATTGCGGTCATTGTAACCACCCTCGACATACAGGGCATAGCCCTCTGCCATGATGCCACGCTTGTCGTCGCCGCTGCCGGTATAGTACTCCGTAGGAACCGTCTCTGCCGCATTTGCGCTGATCTTGGTCTTGTCCCCGGAGATGGTCGTCGTACCGCCCTTAAGCACCACGCCCAGCTTCTCGCCGTTTATGGTACTATTCTCAATATTCAGCTTCCCCACGGCGGGATAATAGATACCTGTGTCCGCCGCAATGATCGTGGAATTCTTGATCGTCGTCACATTGTTGGTCAACATACCGTGAATACCGAATCCGCTGCCGTTGGTTGCTTCCACTGTCACTCCATCCAGCGTCAGCGTCAGGTTGTTGGCAGAAGATGCTGGATAGTTAGGTTCCAGAACACCATACACGCCGTAAACAGCCGCACTAACGATCGTACCGTTCGTTACGGTCAGCTGGGAATTCTGGCGTGCAAATACCAACGCCGCAATTCCATCTTTGTACGTATAATTGTAGGTCTTTTTGTTCAGATCCAGGACCACCGGCTTGCCCGTTTCGTCCGTATAGTTTAACTTCTGTGTACCGGTATAGTTGTCCAGCAGCTTTACCGTCCCACCGGCAGTCGGCAGGGCCTTCACCGCATACACAAAACCGCCACTGATGCCGTAGCCATAATTCACATTATCCAGCGTCACTATATACCCGTTTCCAAGCAGTCCCCTGGCCATCGCCTCATCCGTAACGACCAGGCGGGCACCGCTTTGTACATCAATAGGTGCATTACCCTCTGCAGAGTCCATCGTAACTTTTTCCGTCACTACGTTCGCCGCATTATTGGTAGAACTGACACGGAGCGCCACGTTAGTCGTTGAAGAAAGCTTTCCATTTTTCACCGTTACCGTGTACGGCTCTGTGGCATTCGGATCGCCGTTGATATTCACATACAGTGCCGGACCATTTGTGTTCGTAACGGTCTTTCCATTCAGATCCACCGTCACGGAACCGGCTGCATTCACCACCAGCGCTCCGGTATGATCCTTAAGCAACTTCAGCGTCTCTCCGGCTTTCAGCGCAGCGGCAGCCATGCCGGCATCTGCGTAGGACTTTTTCGTACCCTCTGCCGAAATGATCTCTGCCACGATGTTCTCTTCTGTCAGATCAACGACCTGATAATATGTAGCCTCGCACTTAGTTATGCTCTTCACACCCTTGTCACCGAGAGTCGGGGCCTTTACGAAATAGGCATTCTCTGTAAAACTCAGCGTTCCGGTCATGGTGCCGGTCAGTTCATTAACTACACAGCTATTGAAGTTAACTGTTGCATTAGAATAAGAGATATTCACCGCACCGGTGATCTTGACCTTAGCATAGTCTGTCTCGTCTGCCGCACCGAGCGTCAGCGTCTTTTCTTCCGCAGCCATGTTAATACCATTGATTTCTCCGGCTTTAACTTCCGCATCGCCGCTGACTACATACAACCCATAGCTGTCTCCAACCAGTTTTCCGCCGGTCATCAAGAAACCGCCGCTATTTGCCAGAATAGCCATCTGGCCAGTACTTTCAACAGTACCGCCCTCTATAACAACACGCCCACCAGCTATTGCTTGAATAGCATAGCTACTTTTGTTTTCCAACTTGCCCCCGCCGTTTTCACCGGTATCCTTCACTGTCAGTGTAGCTTTCCACGGATTAAGAGGTGTTGTCACCTCCAGAGTATGCCCATTGAGGTCGAGAACAAACTGCTTATTAGCTTCGTTATCCAATCCGTTAAAAGCAGTCGTGCAGTCCTCCAGCACCTTCAGCGTGCCGCCGCTGTCGGCCCATTCCTTCAGTGCTTCGTCAATATTCGTGTACGACTTCGTTATACCATCCACGATCACTTCCGCGACGTTCTCCGCGCCGCTGGTTTCGCCGGTGCCGGTTCCTTCGCTCTCGCCTGTACCCCCGCCTGTGGCCCAGGCGCCTGTGCAGAGGCTCAGCGCCATGGCCAGCGCCAATATGGCCGCCCATACTTTCTTCATAACTCATACCCCGGTCAATTCAGATTTCCGCAGGACAAATCGTTTTAATATCGTTAAAACGCCAAAGCAGAGGTACCTCTGCCGCCTTTCGGATACCTGTATTATAGCAAAGATTTCCGGTTTGACAAGAGGTATTGCGGAAAATCTGCCTGATTTTCGCACTTTTGCGGGCGCGGAGTTTTTTCTATAAACCTATTGACATTGTAGGGTTTATGTGCTACCATGCAAATACCTACAAAAAAGATATGTTAAAGGAGTGATCCTATGCAGGTCTATGCTGATAACGCCGCCACCACGCGGATGAGCGACAAGGCCGTGGCGGCCATGACACCCTATTTCCAGACGTATTACGGCAACCCCTCCAGCCTGCACACCGTGGGCCAGGAGGCCGCGGAGGCGCTGGCGGACGCACGGCGGCGCGTGGCGGACTGTCTGGGCTGCAGCTTCAAGGAGATCACGTTGACCTCCGGCGGCAGCGAGGCCGACAACCAGGCCATCATCTCCGCGGCGCGGATCGGCGCGCGGAAGGGCAAGAAGCACATCATCTCCACAGCGTTTGAGCACCACGCAGTGCTGCACACGCTGAAGAAGCTGGAGAAGGAGGGCTTCGAGGTAACGCTGCTGGACGTGGGACCCATAGGGACCGTGACGCCGGAGCAGGTGGCCGCGGCCATCCGGGAGGACACCTGTCTGGTGACCATCATGTACGCCAACAACGAGATCGGCTCCATCCTGCCCATCCCGGAGATCGGCAAGGTGTGCCACGAAAAGGGCGTGCTGTTCCACACTGACGCGGTGCAGGCGGCGGGCCATCTGCACATCAACGTGAAGGAGCAGAACATCGACATGCTGTCGCTGTCCGGCCACAAGTTCCACGGCCCCAAGGGCGTGGGCGTGCTGTACGCACGGCAGGGCATCCCCCTGACCAACGTCATCGAGGGCGGCGCGCAGGAACGCGGCAAGCGGGCCGGCACGGAGAATATTCCGGGCATCATGGGCCTGGCCGCGGCGCTGGAGGAATCCTGCGGGCACATCGACGAGGACTCCGTGCGTCTGGCAAAGCTGCGGGACAAGCTGATCGCGGGGCTGAGCAGCATCCCCCACAGCGCGCTGAACGGCGATCCCGTGCACCGGCTGCCCAGCAACGTGAACTTCTGCTTTGAGGGCATCGAAGGCGAGAGCCTGCTGCTGCTTCTGGACCAGGCGGGCATCTGCGCCAGCAGCGGCAGCGCCTGCACCAGCGGCTCGCTGGATCCCAGCCATGTGCTGCTGGCCATCGGGCGGCCCCACGAGGTGGCCCACGGCTCCCTGCGGCTGAGCCTGTGCCACGACACCACGGAGGAGCAGGTGGACTACATTCTGGAGAAGGTGCCGGGCATCGTGGAGTATCTGCGGAACATGTCCCCCATGTGGAAGGATCTGGAGTCCGGCAAGCGGAAATTCATTCTGTAATGTAAAGGAGCGTTGATTATGGCTTTGTATACCGATACTGTGATGGATCACTTCCTGCACCCGCGGAACGTGGGCGAGATCGCCGACGCCGACGGCGTGGGCGAGGTGGGCAACGCCAAGTGCGGCGACATCATGAAGATGTATCTGAAGATCAAGAACGACAAGATCGAGGACGTGAAGTTCGAGACGTTCGGCTGCGGCAGCGCCATCGCCTCCAGCTCCATGGCCACGGAGATGATCAAGGGCAAGAGCATCGAGGACGCGCTGGCCCTGACCAACAAGGAGGTCGTGGACGCGCTGGGCGGTCTGCCCGCCCACAAGCTGCACTGCTCCGTGCTGGCGGAGGAGGCCGTGAAGTCCGCGGTGAAGGACTATTACGACAAGAACGGCATCGAATACGACAAGAGCAAGTTCCCCGCCTGCGAGGACTGCGAAAGCTGCCGTATGGTGTGAGAGACGCGAAAAGAACCGCCGGAGGGCGGTTCTTTTTTTGCGTTCAGAATACGCCGTAGCCCTGGCCCTGGGTGATGATGTACGACCAGAGCACCGGGCCCACGGCGCCGGTGGGGCTGTAGCCCAGGCGTGTCTGCAGGGCGCGGACCGCGGCAGCGGTGGCCGGGCCGAAGATGCCGTCCGCCGCAACGGCAGGCAGGGCGCTGTCCTGGAGCGCCAGCTGGTTCAGGCGCGTCTGCAGCAGGGTGACCTCCGGCCCGGTGTCGCCCTCCACCAGAAAGCGGCCTGGGTAGACCTCGCGGGCGAACTCCTGGTAGCCGGCGGGCAGCCGGTAGAGCGTCTGCTCATAGACGTTCTGGATGGCGTTCCAGGTATTGCGGCCCACCACGCCGTCCACGGCAAGGCCGTAGGCGCTCTGGAAGGCCAGGACGGCGTCACGAAGCTCGTCGTCGAATACGTCGGAAATGCGGATGGGCGGCAGCTCCGGCAGGAAAAAGCCCAGAAAGGCCAGGTAGAAGCGGACGGTCTGGACGCCGATGCCGGTGTCGCCCCGGCGCAGCACCTTGGGGAACTGCCGCTGGGCCTCGGAGAGCGTCAGTCCCTCGCTGGTGACCTCGGACAGGCTCTTGACGCCGTTGTAGATGGACTTGATGCGGTACCAGGTGGATTTGCCCACGATGCCGTCCTGCGTCAGATCGAATATGCGCTGGAAGGCGCGGACTGCGGCAGTGGTGTCCATGCCGAACACGCCGTTGGTCTCGGCTATGGCGGGGATGGCGGGATAGTTCTTGCGGATGCGGTTCAGCTCCCGCTGAAGCGTGCGGACATCCTCTCCCACGCTGCCCGCGGACAGCGGGCGGCCGGGATAAGAGGGCGTGCTGTCCCCCACCGGGGCATTATAGACCAGGTCAATATCCTGGCCGTAGTAGTATTGCAGTATCTCATAGGGCGTTTTCCCCTGGGCGGCCAGTTCCTGGCTGCCCCACTGGGAAAGCCCCCGGCACTGTGTGCGCACACCGTCGCAGAACTGGGCATAGAGCGGCTCGATGCGTCCCCGGCGAACGATGTAATTGTTGAAGATATCGTCTACAATAGCGTTGATGTTCTCGAACGTCTCCTTATCCGGGGAGAACGCCTGGTCATACTGTGTATTGTTGGTGATATCAAAATCATAGCCGCGGCTGCGGTAGAACTCGGTATACACCCGGTTCAGCGCCACAGAGATCTGGGCCAGTATGTTGGCGCGAATGGCGCTCTCATTCCAGGTGGGGTATATCTCACTGGCAGCCACGCCCTTGATATAGCGCGGGAAGGTAACGGTGACATTTTCCGCCGGCGCGTCCGGGGCCCCCAGATGAACGGTAATGTACTCCGGCACGATGGGATAGGGCATGGCTCAGCCCTCCATGCCGCGGGGCGGCAGCGTGACGGAGAGGACGGACTCGATACGGGGAAAAATGAGCACCTGCTGGCGATCCGGTTCCCGGTAGTCCGGGTGGCTGACGGATACCTCGTAGGCGGTACCGCTGATGCCGGCAGTGTCCGACGACAGGCCCAATCCCACCGGCAGAGCCGGCAGGAGTATCCTGTCCGCGATGCCTGAGGCGTCTGTAGTCCCGGAATAAAATGTCTCACGCAGGGGACCGAAATCGCGGTAAACCTCCACCGCCGCGCCGGGGATGGGGAATATGCCCTGCGCGGCGGAGACCTGTACCCGCAGGCTGCCCTGCTCCGGATGCGCGCTGCGGAACCATGTGATGGGTTCGATCTGTGCCATGGTCATTCCTCCCTTTGGGTTTTGGGAGAGTATATGCGGCAGGAAAAGAAAAAATCATCCCCCGGCCTGCGGCCGGGGGATGATAATTCTCAGAACGCCCAGTTGCCGTGACGGAAGATGGGCACCACCTTCCCGTCCTCGCAGACGGCGTCGATGTCCATATCCTCGGAGCCGATCATGAAATCCTCGTGGATCATGGAGTCGTTGACGCCCAGAGCGCGGCACTCCTCCAGCGTTTTGTGCTCGAAATCGTTGATGGTGTCGGCAAAGCCCATGCCCAGCGCCAGATGGCAGGCAGCGTTCTCGTCAAACAGCGTGTTATAGAACAGCAGGCCGGACTGGCGGATGGGGCTGTCGTAGGGCACCAGAGCGCACTCGCCCAGATAAGCGCTGCCCTCATCCATGGTGATGAGCTTGGTAAGCAGATCGTTGTTCTTCTCGGCGTGCCACTCCACGGCCTTGCCCTCATGGAAGCGGATCCAGAACTTATCGATCAGCTGGCCCTGATAGCTCAGAGGCTTGGTGGCGTAGACGATACCCTCGGCCTCGCCCCGCTTGGGGGAGATGAAGCACTCCTCGGAGGGGATATTGGGATTGAACACGATGCCCTGCAGGCTGCGCTCGCTGCCGCCGCAGAAATGAGCTTCGGGGATCATGCCCACGGTGAAGTCGGTGCCGGTGCTGCTCTTGTAGCGCAGCTGGCGGATGTGCAGGCTGTTCAGATAGTCGCGGCGGTCATGGATATCCTTGTTGTGGGCCGCCCAGTTGGCCTGAGGATCGCCCTCCAGGGCGCGGGAGGTGGATAGGATGGCCTCCCATAGCTTTTCCACCGCCTGGGACTTACGCAGGCCGGGGAACAGCTTTTTGGCCCACGCCTCGCCGGGTACAGCGGCAATGCACCACTGGTATTTGTTCTCGATCTTGTCCCGATAGGGCTTGATGACGGGGAACTTGGCCTGCTGGCTTTTGGCCATTTTCTCCTGGTCGATGCCCTTGAGGCCGTCGGGATCCTCGGAGAGCAGGTAGATGCGGCAGGGGATGGTGTCCACATAGTGCTGCCAGCGGGCCAGCTCATAGTCCTCCACCTTGGAGAGCGTGGTCAGACTGCGGTGACGGAAGTGCAACTTCTGCAAGGGCTGATAGTTCCAGTCCACCACGACTTTTTTTGCCTTGCACTTATAGCACTCGTCCACCAGCATGGCCACGAACTCCGGCTGATCCAGGTCGGCGGCGATGAACACCTCCTGGCCCTTCTGGATATTGACGCCGGTACGGGCGATGAGCCGGGCGTAGGAACGGAGAATGGTCTTTTTCATGGAAAATGCCTCCTTGTACGATGAATTTACTGTTAAGCGTATTGTACCACCCGGAGCGGGATTTGAAAAGCCGGTACACCCGACGTTCAAAAATTATTTTCATTTCTTTAATGTTCCTCTAATAAATCGCGGGTAAGATAAAGCCATCCTAAGGGAACACACTCTCATAAACAAGTCACATCCACATATACAATACAGTTTCAGGAGGTAACGAACATGAAACGTTTCAACATCATCAAGAAGGCTTCCCCCGTCAACTACGCGCTGGAGAGCAGCCGCACCCTGGACAACGGCGTGGTGCTGAAGCTCGTCCACTGCGGCGAGACACTGACCGTGTCCGCCAGCTACGAGAAGCAGCTGGAGACCTTTGCCGACCTGCGCTCCGTGGAAGAGGCCGCGTATATCGAGGACTATCTTACCCGGAAGTACAGCGGCGTGGATGCCGGCGACCTGCCCATGCTGACGGCGTAAGGCTTGTCACGGCGGCGATCATCTGATATACTGAGCGGGAGCAAATGGCCCCGCCCGCCTGAGGGCGGGCGGGGCGTTTTGTCGGGAGGGAAACACTATGCGTATTCTCATCGCGGAGGATCAGCCGGAACTGCGGCGGATGCTGGTAAAAAATCTGGCGGCAGCGGGCTACACGGTGGACGGCGTACCGGACGGCGAAGAGGCGCTGGCCTATCTGGACGCAGCGGCCTATGACGCGGCGGTGCTGGACATCATGATGCCGAAGCTGGACGGGCTGACGGTGCTGCGGACGCTGCGCAGGCGCGGCGATGCGCTGCCGGTACTGCTGCTGACGGCGCGGGACGCCGTGGCCGACCGTGTAGACGGGCTGGACGCGGGCGCGGACGACTATCTCGTCAAGCCCTTTGCCATGGACGAGCTGCTGGCACGGCTGCGGGTACTGACCAGAAAAAAAGGCAGCGGCAGCACAAATGTATATACGCTGGCCGATCTGTCGGTGGATACCGCGGCGCGGACGGCCCGGCGGAACGGGCGGACGCTGGAACTCTCCGCCAGAGAGTACGCGCTGCTGGAGTATCTGATACGCAACAGAGGCGTGGTGCTCTCCCGCCAGCAGATCGAGGACAATCTGTGGAGCCTGGACTATGCCGGCGGCACCAATGTGGTGGACGTATACATCAGCTACCTGCGCAAAAAGCTGGAACAGCCCGGAGAGAGCAAGCTGCTGTACACGGTGCGGGGTATGGGCTGGGTGCTGAAAGACGGGGAAAACGTATGAGAAATATATCCATCAAATGGCGGATGACTATATGGTTTTCGCTGCTGATGATCGCCATCACGGCACTGATGCTGGTGTTCGTTATGCTGATGAACCGCAACAGCGTCACGCGCCCGCCGGAGGCGGAGCTGCTGCGTATGGTGGAGCGCAACGCCGACGACGTGGAGTTTAACCACGGGGAGTGGGACTTCAGCGATGTGGAGCAGTACGCACACGGGGTGTACACGGAGATCTTCGATGAAAACGGACAGCGGCTGTTCGGCACGGGGCCGGCGGCGGTCAGCGACGGCGCGCCGGCGGAGAACAACACCCTGCGCACCGTCACCGGCAGCGACGGCGGCCGGTACTACGTCTACGACCATTGGCTGACCATCGGCGGCAGCGGGCTGTGGGTGCGGGGCACCATCGACAGCGCGGCGCGGGGCAGCGTCATGGAGGTCATCGTGCCCCTGGCCTGGTCGGTGCTGCCGGCGCTGGTGGTGCTCAGCGTAGGCGGCGGCTGGCTGATCTCCAGCAGTTCCTTCAAGCCCATGGAGAAGGTCATCGCCGCGGCGGAGAGCATCTCCGGCGGCGAGGATCTGTCCCGGCGCATCGGTCTGCCTAAGGGGAAAAGCGAGATCAACCGTCTGGGCACAGCCTTTGACGGCATGTTCGACCGACTGGAGCGCTCTTTTAAGGCAGAGGCGCAGTTCACCTCGGATGCCAGCCATGAGCTGCGGACGCCGGTGACGGTCATCCTGGCGGAGTGCGAAACGCTGGAGCGCACGGCGGAGAGCACAGAGGACTACGCCGAGGGCGTGGCGGTCATTCACCGGCAGGCGGAGCAGATGTCGCGGCTCATCGGACAGCTGCTGCACATCACGCGGCTGGAGCAGGGCACGCAGAAGGTCTGTCTGGAACAGGGCGACCTGAGCTCTCTGGCCGAAGCGGTGTGCGAGCAGCAGAAAATGATCGCGCCGGAGGGCGTGGAGCTGACCTTCCATGCGCCGGAGAGCGTGGAGGCCCGCATGGACGTGATACTGATGACACGGCTGCTGAACAACCTCATCTCCAACGCCTTCCGGTACGGGAAGGACGGCGGCCATGTGGCCGTGACCGTCCGCCGGGAGGACCGCGACGCAGTGCTGACCGTCCGGGACGACGGCATGGGTATCGCGCCGGAGCAGCAGGAGAAAATATGGCAGCGGTTTTACCAGGTGGATCCGGCCCGCAGCGGCGGCGAGGGCACCGGTCTGGGCCTGTACATAGTACGGCAGATCGCACGGCTGCACAGCGGCACGGCAGAGGTGGACAGCACTCCCGGAAAGGGCAGCACTTTCACCGTGCGGATACCGGCGGTATGATACGGTTTCCCCCGCCTTCGGGCGGGGGAATTTTTTTGCAGCGCCCTATTGACTCTGCCACAGTGGGAGGGTATAGGATAGACACGAGCTCAAGAAATGACGATGGAGGTACCCCCATGCTGAAGATCGGAGATTTTTCAAAACTGTCCAGAGTGAGCATCCGCATGCTGCGCTACTATGACGAGATCGGGCTGCTGAAGCCCGCGGAGACCGACCGCTTCACCGACTACCGCTATTACAGCGAGAGCCAGCTGCCCACCGTGTGCCGCATCACAGCGCTGCGGGACATGGGCTCCAAGCTGGCGGAGGTGGGCGCGGTGCTGGCCGAATACGACGATCCCGCAGCGCTGGAACGGCATCTGACCGCCCTGCGCGCCGACCTGACGCGCCAGCAGGAGGACACCGCCCGGCGGATACAGCTTCTGGACACGGCCATGAAACGGCTGAGAAAGGAAGGAACCATGGAATACAACATCACTGTCAAGACACTGCCCGAACGGTACGCCGCCACCTGCCGCATGACCATCCCCCGCTATGAGGACGAGGGCCGCGTGTGGGACGTCCTGTGCCTGGAGACCGACCACATGCACCTGGTACCCAGCGATCCCTGCTACTGCTGCGTGTCGTTCCTGGACGGAGAATACAAGGAAATGGACGTGGAGGTAGAGGCGCAGAAAACCGCGAAGGGTGCCTACCCGGACACAGAGCATGTGAAGTTCCGCACGCTGCCCGCCGTCACCTATGCCGGGTGCACCTTCAAGGACAGCTACGCCCAGATCAACGACGTCATCGCCGCGCTGACCGTCTGGGTGGAGGCCAACGGCTACCAGTATGACGGCGCCATGTTCGACATCTATCATATCAGCCCCCACGAGACAGACGATCCCAGCCAGTTCGTCACCGAGGTATGCTATCCGGTGAAAAAGAAGTAAACGCATCCCCGCATAAAGTATCCCCGCCCACAGGGCGGGGATACTTTATGATTTCCTTAATTCTGTTGACTTTCCCGGCGCGGGCGGGCATAATAAGGCATACTATTCCGGGAGGTGCGGCCATGGCGGACATTTTCATACGGGCGCTGCCCAGGTACGCGCCCGACCTTATCCTGCTGCTGGGGCTGTATCTCCTGCTGCTGCGCCGCTGGAGAAAGCAGGGCCGGCGGCGGGTGCTGGTGTACACGGTATTCAGCGTGTATCTGCTGGGCGTACTGTGGGTAACGGTGCTGCCGGTGCTCTCCATGCTGGGGATACACCACCATTATGTCCCCATGGAGCTGGAGCCCTTCCGGGATCTGCGGCTGGGGTATGGCGACGCGAAGCGCCAGCTGTTTTTGAACGTGCTGATGACGGTGCCCTTCGGCATTCTGTGGCCGGTGGTGCGCCGGGGTAAAGCAGGCGTGTTTCGCACGGTAGGGGCGGCGTTCCTGCTGAGCCTGTGCATCGAACTAATCCAGCCGCTGCTGCCCACGGCACGGATGTCGGACATCACCGACCTGATCTGCAACACGGCAGGCGGGCTGATCGGTTACACGCTGTACCGCCCCTGGAAAAAAGCGCTGGGCTATTGGATGTAAAAAGCGGCCTCGAATGAGGCCGCTTTTCGCTTATTTCAAGGCTTCCCGGAGACGGCGGACCTTTTCCGCCAGGGCGGCAAAGGCGGCGGGGGTGATGGACTGCGCTCCGTCGGACAGCGCGGTGGCGGGCCGGTCGTGGACCTCCACCATCAGGCCGTCTGCGCCGGCGGCCACGGCGGCCAGCGCCAGGGGCTCCACCAGATCGGCGCGGCCCGCGGCGTGGCTGGGATCCGCGATTACCGGCAGATGTGTCAGCCGCTTCAGCACCGGAATGGACGACACGTCCATAGCGGCGCGGGCCGGCGTCAGCGCGCTGCGGACGCCGCGTTCACAGAGAATGACCTGCGTGTTGCCGCCGGCCAGGATATACTCGGCGGACAGCAGCAGCTCCTCCACCGTGGCGGACATGCCGCGCTTCAGCAGAACGGGCCTGCGCACCTCGCCCAACGCCTTCAGCAGGGCGAAATTCTGCATGCTGCGGGCCCCCACCTGCAGCACATCCACGTCGGAAAGCAGCTCCAGCTGGGCCGGATCGGTGATCTCGGTAACGGTGGGCAGTCCGGCGTCGCGCCCCGCCTGCACCAGCAGGCGCACGCCCTCGGCCCCGGCGCCCTGGAACGTGTAGGGCGACGTACGGGGCTTGAAAGCACCTCCGCGGAGCAGCTGCGCCCCGGCGGCCTTAACGGCGCGGGAAACGGTCTGCATCTGATAGGCGGACTCCACGGCGCAGGGCCCGGCGATAAGGCAGAACTCCTCGCCCACGCGGCAGTCCCCCACCGGCACCACGGTATTCTCCGCCTGGGCAGCGCGCCCCGCCAGACGGTAGGGCGGAGTCAGACGGCGGGCCTCCTGCACGAAGGGCAGCGCCTGCAGCGCGGTGGGATCCAGACGCCACGTCTCCCCCACCAGCGGCAGGAGGATGGACGTCTCGCCCGCCACACAGCCGCCCTTGACATTCTGCTGGGCCAGCTGGGCCAGCAGCTGGCGGATGGCCGGTTCCGGGGTATTCTTTTGCAAGACAAGTATCATAACGGATCGCTCCCTGTTTTGTAGTCAAGCCATTATATAGTATTCCGTCAATTTTTGCAATCCGTGAAAAGCGTGTATTGACAAAAAACGGGGAACTCGTATAATAACGTAATACAGCATATTATTAGCGCAGGCTTTATCCCCGCCGTATGCGGGGCGGAGCGCATAACGGAGGAGAGACTATGGATCGGAAATTTACACTGAGCTGCTGCTCCACGGTGGATCTGCCCTATTCCTACATGGAGAGCCGGAACATCCCCGTGCTGTTCTACACCTATGTGGTGGACGGCAAGGAATACGACGACGATATGGGCCGCGATCCGGAGGCGCTGCCCCGGTTTTATCAGTTTCTGAAAGAGGGCAAGCTGCCCCAGACCAGCCAGATCAACGTGGCCGGCTACATGGACTTTTTCGAGAAGCTGCTGCAGAAGGGCGGCGACGTACTGCACATCGCCTTCACGTCCGGGCAGTCCTGCTCCGTGAACAACGCCTATCTGGCGGCGGCGGAACTGAAGGACAAGTACCCGGAGCAGAAGCTGGTCGTCATCGACTCGCTGTGCTCCTCCAGCGGCTACGGCCTGCTGGTGGACTACGCCGCCGATATGCGGGACGAGGGCAGAAGCATCGACGAGACGGCCCAGTGGGTGCTGGACAACCGGAACAAGGTGCATCATCAGTTCTTCTCCACCGATATGACTCAGTTCCGCCGGACGGGCCGGGTATCCGGCGCGGCGGCCACAGTGGCCACAGTGCTGAACATCTGCCCCATCATGCGGCTGGACGACAAGGGGGCCATCAAGGCCTACAGCAAGGTGCGCGGCAAGAAAAAGGCCGTGGAGACCACTGTGGATACCATGGAGCAGTGCGCCCAGGGCGGACGGGACTACGACGGCAAGTGCTTCATCTGCCACAGCCAGTGCCCGGAGGACGCGCAGCTGGTCATAGACGCCGTGGAAGCGCGGTTCCCGAAGCTGAAGGGCAAGATCCGTCTATGCAATATCGGCACCATCATCGGCAGCCATGCCGGACAGGGCACCGTGGCGGTGTTCTTCATGGGCAACGAGCGGCCGCATATGGAGTAAAAAGAGCAAAAGAGAGACGCGCCTGCGGGCGCGTCTCTCTTTTGCTTACCGTCCGGTCATGACGGTCATGACTTCAAATTCTTCGGGATCCAGCGTCTTGGTCATGGCCAGGCCCTCGTCGATATCCACATTGACGATCTGGTCGCCGCTGGTGCAGACGATGCGGTTGGTCTTGCCCTCCGCCAGCAGCTGCACCGCCTCGTAGCCCATGCGGGTAGCGGTGACGCGGTCCTTGGCGGTAGGGCTGCCGCCCCGCTGGATATGGCCCAGGATGGTAACGCGGGGATCCAGGCCCAGCTCCTGCTTGATCTGTTCACCCACGGCCACGCCGCTGGCGGCGCCCTCGGCCACCACGATCATGAAATTGGTCTTGCCGCTGATGCGGGCGCGGCGGATCTTCTCGGCCACATGCTTCTCGAAATCGTAGGGCCGCTCAGGCACCAGCACAGCGGTGGCGCCGATGGCCACGCCCACATACAGCGCCAGATAGCCGGAGCGGTGGCCCATGACCTCCACCACGGAGCAGCGCTCGTGGGACTGCATAGTGTCGCGCAGCTTGTCCATACACTCCACGGCGGTATTGGCCGCGGTGTCAAACCCGATGGTATAGTCGGTGCAGACAATGTCGTTGTCGATGGTGCCGGGAATGCCCACCACGGAGATGCCGAACTTGGACAGATCCTGGGCGCCGCGGAACGTACCGTCGCCGCCGATGGCCACCAGTCCGTCCAGGCCGATGAGCTTGCAGGTAGCGTAGGCCTTCTCCTGCCCCTCGTGGGTACGGAACTCATCGCAGCGGGCGGAATACAGGATCGTGCCGCCCCGATTGATGATGCGGCTGACGCTGGCGTTGTCCATCTCCACGATATCACCGGAGATCAGCCCCTGCCAGCCCCGGCGGATACCCACACACTCGATGCCGCGGGCGTTGGCGCTGCGCACCACGGCGCGGATACAGGCGTTCATGCCGGGGGCGTCGCCGCCGCTGGTCAGTACGCCGATACGTTTGACTGCATTTTCCATAGTCTATGACCTCACTTTTGTCAAAGGGGCAGTGCCCCGGATATGCAAGCTTATTGTACCATACGTTTGGTCTGTTTGCAAGTCTTTCGCCGCCGGAACGGGAATTTTACCTGTACAGCGCGGCGGTTTTGTGGTATTCTATTGCTGCTGTACGAAAGGAGTGACCGCTATGCATCCGCAGTTTTCAGAGTTGACGCCCCGCTGGTTTGACCGGGCCTATATATACACCGGCTCCATTGGGGAGTTCCGCTACCGGTTCGCCGGGGACAAGGACGCGGGCGTACTGCACGCCTCCGTATACAGCAGTGTGTGCTACGAGCTGGCCTGCGACAAAGAGGAGCAGGACTTCCCCTGGGACGAGCCCGGTGTGGAGGCGCTGAAAAACTGGCTCCAGGGAAAATATGAGGCCTATTTCTCCAGATGATATATAAGCATCCCCCGGCGCTGCCGGGGGATGCTTATATTATTGCAGAGTGCCGTCGATATTGACGACCTGCACAGCCAGAGGGATCGTTTTGCCGCTGTTGGCAATGGCGGTCTTGACCGCGTGCTCCAGCCCGCCGCAGCAGGGCACCTCCATACGCAGAAGGATGATGGAACGGATATCGTTCTCCCTTAGAATGGCGGTAAGCTTTTCGGAATAATCCACGGCATCCAGCTTGGGGCAGGCGATGAGCAGACGGCGGCCCCGGAGATAGCGGCTGTGCAGCGCGCCGTAGGTATACGCGGTACAATCGGCGGCCAGCAGCAGGTCGCAGCCGTCAAAATACGGTGCGGTGACGGGGGCCAGTTTCAGCTGAATGGGCCAGTTGGTCAGCTGGCCGGGTGTCTCCTCCCCCGCCGGGGCGGCGGGAGTACGGGCAGACAGGTCACGGATGCGGCTGCCGGGACAGCCGCCGCGGGCAGCATTTCTGGCCGCCTGGGACGCCTTGACGGCGGCCTCGTCATAGGCGGGAGCCTCCCGCTCCTCAAAGGTGATGGCCCCGGTGGGACAGGCGGGCAGGCAGTCGCCCAGACCGTCGCAGTAATGCTCGCGCACAAGCCTGGCCTTGCCGTTCACCATGTCAATGGCCCCCTCGTGGCAGGCGGCAGCACACTTCCCGCAGCCGTTGCACTTATCCTCGTCGATATGGATGATCTTACGGATCATGGTCATTCTCCTTTCAGCGCAGAAGCTTTCTGTAGTATGTGCAGTACGCCCGCCGTAGCGGCGGCAGGCGTACTGGTAAATTTTGTCAATCACGCCAGGTGCTGCCCAGCAGCAGCGCCAGCAGGGGCATCAGTTCCAGACGGCCCATGAGCATCTCAAGCGACAGCACCAGCTTGCTCAGCGGCGACAGGATGGAGAAGTTCTCCATAGGCCCTAAAATGCCCAGGCCGGGCCCCACATTGCTGATGCAGGTCAGCGAGGCGGCAAAGGACTCCTGGAAGCCGAAATTGTCCCAGCTGACCACCAGCGCACCGGCCAGCAGCACCAGCAGATAGGCGGAGATGAACGCCCCGGCGGCGGAGACCACCCGCTCCTCCACCGGCTGGCCATCCATTTTGATGACGCTGACGTGGTTGGGATGGGCCAGTCGTTTCAGTTCACGCTTGAGACTCTTGCACAGAATGACGATACGGGAGAGCTTGATGCCGCCGGAGGTGGATCCGGCACAGGCGCCGGTGAACATCAGCATCACCAGCGCCATGCGGCAGAACGTAGGCCACAGGGAGAAGTCCACCGTGGCAAAGCCGGTAGTGGTGATGATGGTCACGGTCTGGAAGGCTGCATCGGTGATGGACTCGCCAAAGGTCATCCCCGCCTGCACGCGCAGGTTGATGCACAGCAGCAGCGTCGTCACCACCACGATACCGATATAGACGCGCAGCTCCTCGCTGCGCAGGATATCCTTCAGCTTCCCCCGTACGCTGAGAAACAGCAGGGAGAAATTGACGCCCGCCAGGAAGGAAAATACGGTGATGATCCACATGACCGCCGGGGACACCCCGGAGAGGGATGTATCGTAGATGGAAAAGCCGCCGGTGGCCATGGTAGTCAGGCTGTGGCAGATGGCGGAAAACCAGCCCGCACCGGCCAGACGCAGAGCAAGGATCTCAGCGGCAGTGAGCACACAGTAGATGACATAGAGTATCTTGGCGGTGCCGCCCACCTTGGGCACCAGCTTGGACTTGATGGGACCGGGGCTCTCGGCCCGCATCAGGAACACCGCGCCCTCACCCATACGGGGCGTCAGCGCCAGAAACAGCACCAGCACGCCCATGCCGCCCATCCACTGTGTCAGCGAGCGCCACAGCAGCACGCTGCGCGGCAGATGGGACACCGCGGAAAACACGGAGGACCCGGTGGTGGTCAGGCCGGAAACCGTCTCAAACAGAGCATCGATATAATTAGGGACGACTCCCGTAAACACATAGGGCAGCGCGCCGAACAGCGACAGCAGCACCCAGCTGAGCGCCACCGCCACGAACCCGTCCCGGCTGTGCATCTGCTTTTTCTTTACCGGGACGATATGCAGCACCGTACCCACCACGGCGCAGAGCGCGGCGGTGAGCAGGAAGTGCCGCCAGTACGCCTCGCCGCAGACACAGGCCGTCAGCGCCGGGAGCAGCAGGAACCCGGACTCCACCCACAGGATGTAGCCCATCGTATTGGAAACCAGTCGAATATTCATAGTAATACCTCGTCTATGGGGCACAAAACCTCCGGGTATTATATAACCGCGTCACGCCTCTGTCAACCTCAGTCCAGCCTGCCCTCCAGTTCCTGCAGCAGCGCGGGCACATCCGGCTCCTTGCCCGTGAACAGCTTAAAGGCCCGAACCGCCTGATAGATCAGCAGATTGATGCCGGATACGGTGGGCAGTCCGTGCTTCTCCGCCTCCTGCATCAGCATGGTCCTGCGGGGATCGTAAACCAGGTCGTACACCGTCACACCGGAGGGCGCATCCCGCAGGAATCCCAGGTCGGAGAACTCCTTCATGCCCGCCATACCCAAAGAGGTGGCGTTGATGAACAGATCGCTCTCTGCCATGGCGCGGCGAACCGGGAAAATGCCGAAGTAAATGAACTGCGTCTTATCCGGATAGCGTGCGGCCAGCTCCTTGGCGGGATAGACGCTGCGGTTGGTGACGAATATCTTTCTGGCCCCAGCACTGACCAGCGCGTCGCAGATAGCGTCGCCTGCGCCGCCGGTGCCCAGCAGCAGGACGGTCATGCCCTTGGGATCCAGCCCGCGGGCCTCCAGACTGTCCACAAAGCCCCGGCCATCGGTGTTGTAGCCGACGGCGCGGCCATTCCGGATGCACACGGTGTTCACCGCGCCGCAGGCCGCCGCCGCGGGGCTGATCTCATCCAGCAGGGGCAGTATGGCCTCCTTGTGCGGCATGGTCACATTGAATCCGGCGCAGCCGCCGGCCTTGGCTTCCGCCACGAAGGCCGCCAGATCATCGGGCTGCACGCGGCGCACCTCGTAGGTGTAGTGTGCGCCGGTCTGGGCGATCATCGCGTTGTGGATCAGCGGAGAAAGGCTGTGATCCACGGGATCTCCGATGAGAAAAAGCTTTTTACTGGTCATATAAGTGCCTCCCCTGTGCAGCCGCAGGCAGGTGCGGCCGCGGTATCGTTGGTGTGCTGCATGAGATAATCCATGGCCTCGATGTAGCCGGCAAAGCCGTGGCCCGCGATGGTCTTGACACAGGCCGGCGCGGTCACCGACACCGCCCGGAACGGTTCGCGCTTTGCGATGTCGGAGATATGGACCTCCACCGCCGGGACCGGCGCGCAGCGCAGCGCGTCATAGATGGCGTAGCTGTAGTGGGCATAGGCGCCGGGATTGATCACAATACCGCCGTACCCGGCCCGCGAGGCCTGAATGGCGTCGATAAGCGTGCCCTCGTGGTTGGACTGAAACAGCTCCACCTGACAGTTCACCGCCGCGGCGTGCTCATATATGAGTTTACATAATTCATCGTAGCTTTGTTTGCCGTAGATCTCCGGCTCCCGCTGGCCCAGCAGATTCAGATTGGGGCCGTTGAGGATCAGCAATTTCATGTTCCGCTCCTCCATATACGCAGAATGTAGTCCGTCACTTGCGGTACGGTGCCGTCCGGCACCCGGTAATGGGCGCAGCCCTCATACAGGCCGCGGCGGCGGGCATACAGCGCCCGCAGCGTAGTCTCGCCGCCGGCCAGCAGCGGGCGTCCTGCGGCGTAGTCAGTTGACATAATATTTTCAATGTCCCGGTCCAGCCAGAATACTGTGCCGCTGCCGCGCAGCAGTGCGCAGTTGTCCGGACGCTCCACCGCACCGCCGCCGGTGGCAATGATCCCCGGCGCAGCGCGGGCGCAGAGTTCCTCCAGCGCCCGGTGCTCCAGCGTGCGGAAGGCGTCCTCTCCCTCCCCGGCAAATATCTCCGGGATGGAACGCCCCGCCAGACGCACCGCCGCCTGGTCGCAGTCGAAAAACGGCAGTCCCAGCCTGTCCGCCAACGCCTGTCCCACCGCGGTCTTGCCGCTGGCTGGCATACCGATGAGGATAAGGTGTCCCGTCATGACTGCTCCTCTCTGGACAGTTCCATCAGCAGCCGCATCAGCCGCTCCGCCTGTTCCCGGCGCTCCGGGAGCATGTCGCCCCGGCTGCGAAGCACCTCCGCCTCCCGCGCCTCGTCCCGGACGGGCAGGCCGCGGGCTTTCTTATAGCCGCCGACGGCTCCCGCCAGCTGCTGGCGGCGCTCGAACAGCGCCAGTATCTCCGCATCCGTCTCGTCCAGACGCTGGCGCAGTCCGGCAAGGTCCTCCGGCACGGAGGGCAGCAGCCGGCACACCGCCAGCGCGGCGGCGGATTCCACCGCCGGTGCCGCCCGCAGTGCGATGCAGGCGTCGTGCCGTCCGGGAACGGTGATGACCGCCGGTTCCATAGCAGCCAGATCCACCGTCTGCTGGGGCTTTGCAATAGAGGGCGTGGGGCGGAACGTCACGTCGAACACCACGTCCATGCCGTTGGTCACCCCGGCGTTGATCCCGCCGGAGCGGTTCGACGCGGTGCGGACGGTGCCGCGCTCCAGCACCAGCGGATCGTTGGCCTCACTGCCCCGCATACCGGCGAAGGCCTCCCCCGCGCCGAAGCCGATGGCCTTGACCGCGGGGACGGCAAACACATGGCGGGCGATCTCCCCCTCCACGGTGTCCCGCCAATCGGGGCCGCCCAGACCGGCGGGCAGACCGCTGACCGTGCATCGGATCACGCCCCCCACGCTGTCGCCCTCGGCCCTGGCCTCGGCGGCGCGGGCGCGGAGGGCCGGTTCGTCCAATATCTCCGCACGGACAGTGATGCCAAGCTCTTTCAGATACGTCATGGCCAGCGCACCGGCCACGGTCAGCGGCGCGGTGAGCCGCCCGGAGGTGTGCCCGCCGCCGCGGGGATCGTTGAATCCCAGGGCGCGCACCGCGGCGGCATAGTCGCCGTGGGAGGGCCTCGGCTTATTCTTCAGGGCCGCGTAGTCGCCGGAACGAACGTCGCGGTTATAGATGACCGCCGCCAGCGGATCGCCGGTGGTATGCCCCTCATACACGCCGGACAGGAAGTGCACTTCCTCTTTCTCCTGCCGGGCGGTGGTCAGTCCGCCCCGGCCCATGCGGCGCAGCAGTTGGGCGCGGATAAACGCCTCGTCCACCGGGATACCCGGCGGCACGTCCGTCAGCAGTACGCCCACGGCGCTCCCGTGGGATTCGCCGAATAATGTGTAGTTCATCACGGTTCCAGCACCTCCCAGCGGCCGCCCAGCGCGGCCAGCTCCCGCCAGAAGGCGGGATAGGACTTGGCCACCGTTTCGGCTCCTGTCAATGTTACGGGCCCGTCGGCCAGCATAGCGGCGCAGCCGGCCAGCATGGCGATGCGGTGGTCGCCGCAGGCGGACAGCTCTCCGCCGCGCAGCCGCTCCACACCGGTGACGACCAGGCCGTCCTGCCGCTCCTCCGCCGGTACGCCCAGTGTGCGGAGGACCGCTGACACGGAGGCCAGGCGGTCACTCTCCTTCCGCCGCAGAAAGGCGGCATGGGTAAAGCGCGTAACGGTCCCCGGCTGCAGCGCGGCATACAGCGCCAGCGGCGGCAGAAGATCCGGCGTATCCGAGATATCCACTTTCGCCGGAAGACAGCGCAGATTGTCCAGTATCGCCGCGTCCCCCTGCAGATACGGTGCAGGCGGCAGCGGAACCTGCACTTTTCCCCCGCCCCTCCCGGCCAGAAGGCGGCGCAGCACCAGCCAATAGGCGGCAGCCGACCAGTCCGGCTCCTGCAGCAGCGGCGCGGGGCGGTAGACCTGTCCTCCGGGGATGTGCCAGCCTCCGGGGACAGCCGCCGCGGTGACGCCGTGGTGCGCCATAACGGCGACGGTCATACGCAGATAAGGCCGGGAAACGGCCTCTCCATCGATCATAATATCCGAATCCCCCGGCAGCAGCGGCAGCGCCATCAGCATGCCCGACAGCAGCTGAGAGGTCTCTCCCCCCGGCAGCATCCAGCGCCCCGCCGTCAGCGATCGTGTCAGCTCGATGCCCCGCTCCGTGGCCCGCAGGCCCAGATCACCGGGGATGGGGCGGGAAAGCAGCCGGTCAGAACCGGTAAACACCGCGTCCGTGCGGCCCAGGGCCATGAACAGCGGCAGCAGAAAGCGCAGCGTGCTCCCGCTGTCGCCGCAGTCCACTGTCGGCGGCTCCGGCGATGTCAGGCACGCCAGCGCCCGATGCGTCGCCAGTACATCCTGCGCCGCATGGGGCGGCAGTTCCATAGGCTGCCCCGCCAGACAGCGGCAGATCAATTCCCGGTGCAGCAGGCTTTTAGAATCCGGCACCACAGCGGTGCCCCGCAGCTCCGAGGGCATCAGCAGCAGCTTCATACGGCGTCCTCCCACAGGGCGGACACCGGAACGGACAGCAGTTCGCCCTCCCCTGCCCGGCGCACAACAGCCAACGTCACCTCATCACCGGCGGTTTTTTTATCGTGCGCCACAAAGCGGCGCAGCACCGCTTCCTCACAGTCGATGGCCGTGGGCAGGCCGTACTTCTCCAGCAGCGGCTCCAGCCGCGCCAGCAGATCGGCGCCGCCATAGCCGTGTGCCGCCTGCCAGCGCAGTGTGCGGCACATGCCCGCCGCCACGGCCTCGCCGTGGGTATACGTCCCGTATCCGCCAGCGGCCTCATAGCCGTGGCCGAAGGTGTGACCGAAGTTCAGCAGCCGCCGGATGCCGTGATCCTCCGCGTCCTCCCGTACCAGACGCAGCTTGGCACGGCAGCAGGCGGCGATCACCGGCGTCAGCCCGTTCCCATCGTCCGAGGACAGCCCTCGCTCGGCCGCCTCCAGCAGCGCCGCGTCGGCCACCAGCCCGGTCTTGATGACCTCGGCCATACCGGAGACGAACTCCCGCCGCGGCAGCGTCGCCAGGCACACCGGATCGGCCAGCACCAGCGATGGCTGGTGGAACGCACCCAGCAGGTTTTTGCCCTCCGGCAGATCCAGCGCCGTTTTGCCCCCCACCGCGCTGTCCGCCTGGGCCAGCAGCGTTGTGGGGATGTGGGCCAGCGGCACGCCCCGCAGCAATGCCGCGGCGGCAAAGCCCGCCGCGTCGCCGCAGGCGCCGCCGCCCAGCGTCACCACACCGCAGGCGCGGTCAAAGCCGCTGTCCAGGATCCGGCGGCACAGGGACACCCAGGCCTCCGGCGTCTTGGCGCTCTCCCCCGGCGGCAGCAGATACAGCCGCGCCTCCAGTCCGGCGGCACGCAGGCTGTCCAGCACCGTCTCGCCGTACAGGGCGGAGACATTTTCATCCGCCGCCAGCGCCCAGCGCCGCACCTGGGGCACATACTGCCGCAGCAGCGCCCCGGCACTGCGCAGCAGGCCGCCGCCGATACACACCGTGCAGGGCGCGTTGTTCAGTTGGGCGGTAAACTGTTCCATAGACACCTCCGGCATACCCGTATTCCAATGCAGTAAACATTCCGTAAACAGTAAATAGTAAATAATGCAGCAAAAAATCCAGTTTTTTTCTAAATAAATTTAACTAATATATTGTATCGCAGCGGGGCGATGTTTGCAATAAAAAAGCGAAAAAAGCCCGCCGCACAGCGGCGGCGGACGAAGAAAAGGCCCGCCGCCAAAGGGCGGTGGGCCGTATGTGTCAGTCGTCCAGCTTGTTCAGCTTGGAGCAGCGCTCGTACTCCACCTGCATGACGGAGGCCACGGTGTGGCGGCCGTAATCATCCAGTTTGGCGTACTGTGTCAGCAGCTGCTCGGTATCGTCAGTAAGGTAAAAAGCGGCGTCATCGGCCATAGCCTTGATCCCCAGGACCTTGCAGATCTGCATAACGGTATCAAATGAAGAGCCGCCAACTCCGTTGTGGAGGGCACTGTTGATGGTGGACAGAGGTATGCCCACCGCAAAGGCAAACTGCCGCACGCTCCGGTACTGCCGCGAGATCTCATCTCGAACGATGGTAGTCAGATTATCCATGATTCGTCCTCCACTTACTGTATTGTTATTTGTTAATGGCGTCTTAGCAGCGTTTTCTGCATTTCCTAATATTTCCAATTCATCTGGAAGTATTATAACATGCTTTTGTTGTTTCGACAACCGAAAAAATAGTAATTCACAAAAATTTCTTTTTTAGTACAGACTGACGAAACCGCGCAGGCAAATTATGCTTTAATTCTGCCAAAAAGCATGGTATACTAAACTGCTGAGGTATACTTTTTTGAGGTGCCGTTATGAGTAAACAAAGCAAATTCCCGCGCACCGGCGTGGGCCGGTTGGCCGCCGACATGGTGATGCGGTATTACAGCCACGACGTAGCGCGGGACAGCGCCGCGCTGACGTACTATTTGCTGTTCGCCATTTTTCCGCTGCTGATCTTCATCAGCACGCTGCTGGGCCTCCTGGAGCTTGATATCGCCTATATCACCTCCGTGCTGGAGCCTCTGCTGCCCGCGGACGTACTGGACGTGGTGCAGTCGTATCTGGAATACGTCTCCGCCAACCAGAGCCGCCAGCTGCTATGGTTTAGTCTGATTTTTTCCATATGGTTCCCCATGCGCGCCTCCGGCTGCTTAATGCACTCGCTGCGCAAAGCCTTTGGCCGCAGCGCACCGGAGAGCCTGTGGCGCAGCCAGCTGCGCATCCTTCTGTTCACCGTATGGCTTATCGTGGTCATCGCGGTAACACTGGTGCTGGTGGTGGTAGGGCGCTCCGTACTGGAATTCGCCGGGCGGTTCATCACCATCACCGAAACCTTCATCACCGCTTGGAGTTCTCTGCGCTTTATCGTACTGGCGCTGGTGATGACCATAACGCTGGTCATTCTGTATATGCTCTCCCAGGGGCAGCGCCGCCCCCTGCGTGAGGTGATGCCCGGCGTGGGCGGTTCACTGGCGGCGTGGATGGTGCTGAGCATGGCCTTCTCCTATTATGTGGAGCATGTGGGCCGCTATTCCGTGCTGTACGGCTCTATCGCCACGGTGATCGTGGTGCTGCTGTGGCTGTACATGTCGGGGCAGATACTGATACTGGGCGCGGAGTTCGCCGCCGCCCTGCAGGAAAAGAAAAAGACCGCCGCCCATGAGGGCGGAGAGGAGGACGCATGAAGATCATTATCGTAGGCTGCGGCAAGGTGGGCTACGCCATCGCCCAGCAGCTGACGCAGGAAAAGCACGACATCACCATGGTGGACGACGAGGCCATCCACCTCAACCGGGCGGACAGCACGCTGGACGTAATGTGCATACACGGCAACGGCGCATCCATCAGTGTGCTGATGGATGCCGGCGCCCGCGACGCCGATCTGGTCATCGCCGTGACCGGCGTGGACGAGACGAATCTGGTCTGCGCGCTGATCGCCAAGAGCCTGGGCGCGCAGCACACCATCGCCCGTGTCCGCAACCCGGAATATCGCCGCGACGCGGACATGCTCAAACGGGAGATCGGCCTGGACATGGTCATCAACCCCGACCTGGCGGCGGCGCAGGAGATCGCCCGGATCCTCAGCTTCCCGGCGGCCATCTCTGTGGAGCCTTTCGCCGGCGGGCGCATTGATATGATCGGCTTCCAGCTGCATGAGGGCGACACTATTCTGGGCCGCAGTCTCAGCGATTTCCACCGGGAGCGGGTGGCGGAGGTCCTGATCTGCGCCGCCCAGCGGGGCGACGAGTTCATCATCCCCAACGGCGCTTTCGTTCCGCAGCTGGAGGACCGGCTGTACATGGTGGGCAGCAAGAGCGAGCTGCACAAAATGCTCAAGAGCATGGGCCGCAGCCTGCAGCGGGTAAAGGACGTCTCCATTCTGGGCGGCAGCCGCATCAGCATGTACCTCAGCTGGGAGCTGGCCCGTGCGGGAACGCGGGTGCACATCGTGGAGCAGGATCACGACAAATGCCTGCGGCTCTCCCAGGAGCTGCCGGACGCCATGGTCATCGAGGGCGACGGCACGGATATCGACATGATCCGCTCCGAGAACCTGTTTGGCGCGGACGGCTTTGTGGCGCTGACGGGCCGGGACGAGGAAAATCTGCTGATGGCGCTGGCAGCCCGCCGCGCCGGAGTGCGCAAGGTGCTGGCCAAGATGACACGTCCCAACTACATGGAATTGGTGCAGGACACAGGTCTGGGCAGCATCATCAGCCCCAAGGACATCATCGCCAACCAGATCACCAGGTATGTCCGTGCGCTGGCCAACTCCCAGGGCATGGCGGTGGAGTCGCTGTACAAGCTGCTGGGCGGCAAGGTGGAGGCGCTGGAATTCACCGCCAACAACGACGGCTACGGCATACTGCACACGCCGCTGATGAAGCTGAGTCTGCGCCACGGCGTGCTGCTGGCCGCCATCGTCCGCGAGGGACGCATCATCATCCCCGGCGGCATGACCACCATCGAGCCCGGCGACCACGTTCTTGTGGTCACCAACGTGACGGGACTGACAGACCTCAAAAACATTCTGGCATAACGCATAAAAAGATATCCCCCGGCTGTGCCGGGGGATATCTTTTTATTCAGAATTTCTTTTTGCCAACCCAGGCCATGCCGGTGAGGGACAGAACGGCAGAGACGGCGTAGACGCCGACGCCCGCGTCGAAGGTCTTGGGGCTGTTATTGCCGCCGTTGACAGTAAATTCCACAGTCACATCGCCCGCAGCGGACAGGATGGTCAAGGTGTGCTTGCCCGCAGCCAGCGTCTGGAGGTAGACCGCTTTCAGGTACACCTCAATGCCGCCGTTGTCCTCAGCTGTGTAGTTAGCCGCCGCGATGGTCTTGCCATCCACCTGGACGCCCCGGAAGCCGGAGAAAGCGGCTGTGGAGCGGAAGATCAAGCCGTAGATGCCGCCGGAATAATCCGTGGCGGACTTGGCGTCCGGGCCGTTCAGCACCGCGGTGACAGTGGGACCGGCGTAGTAGTAGCCGCCGGTGGATGTGGACTTGGTATAGCCGCAGATCGTGCAGGTGTTGTTTTCAAAGGTGTGAGCCTCTTTACCCTCTGCCGCACTCTGGCAGACATCGCAGACTTGCCAATGCTCATCGGCGCTATAGCCATATTTACCACCGGTATAGGTATGCGCAGCCAACGCCAGCAACACCGAATCTTTATTCGTGATCTCCACAGCGGCTTCATTATCGCTGTACCACTTGCCGCATGTGCAGATGTAATATGCCGAATTGCCCTGCACCGTACAGGTAGACGCCTTTTCCTCAACGGGTGTCAAATGCGCTTTGCACTGGTGTCCCAATGCGCTCTGCATAATATAGCCGCAGTCCTCACATCTGACAGGCGTGTCCTCAGTAGGCTGCGCCCCCACAGCGGCGTTATGGGGCTGCTGCGTATCCGTTGCACTACAGTCCGCGCACTTTTTGGCGTGATAATTCTCATCTATCTGTATCCAACTACCACCTTCAAAATTATGCTGCTTTTTCTCGGTCACCACATTCGCGATCACATTTCCGCCAGTTGCCGCGTCAAATTTCTTGCCGCAAGTGCACTCCCAGTATTCCTTAGTACCCGTCTGGGTGCAGGTTGCCGGGACAGCGTCATGGTGCGTCCTTTCACTGGTATGCTCACAAAGGACACCCTTTACCAGTATATAGCCATCCTGCAGCTGATAGGCCACGCCCTCTGCTGCGGTGATTTGGTTTTCTACATTATTTGACGGATAGTTGATCTCGATATATGCCGTTTCTCCCAAATTACCTACCACATTGATTTTCGCGTTTTGGGATGCAGCGCTTCCTTCATAGCTGATCAGTGCCACATTATCAGCAGCTTTCGTGTTTTTCTTTGTATTATCTCTTACCACAGGGCTTCCGCTGACATTAATGGTCTGACTATCGTTCACATATATGCCGCCGCCAATGTCTCCGTTTGTTTCGACCTGATTCTCACTAATAGTTCCACCCATCAAATTGAATGTACCACGGTTGAAATATACGCCGCCGCCATGGTCTCTGGACGCATAGTTTTTCCTGATGGTGCCGCCAGACATGGTAAATGTGCCCAATGTGTTACCGGTCCCCGTCACAAACACGCCACCGCCACTTCCACCACTGTTGTTGTCGATGGTCGGATTGCTGCCGTTCTCGCTTTTCATCTCAAACGTGCCACATGTGCATACGCCGCCGCCGAGGTTGGCTGTTGTGTTGCCGCTTATGGTACCGCCGGACATGGTGAATGTGGCCTCTTGCGCCACAAACACACCACCGCCGTTGGCCGCGGTATTTGCCTCCTCGGTAGTCGCACCTCCGATAGTTCCGCCGGTCATGTTGAAAGCACCATTGACATATACACCGCCACCAACTCCATCGTTGTATCCGCCTTTATTCTTATAAATCTTGGCATCACCGGACATGTTAAAGGTTGCACCGGTTCCAACATACACACCACCCCCATTATAATTCGCGTCAACTTCGTTTTCGCTGATCTCTCCGCCATACATGTTGAAAGTCGCACCGGGCACATACCCCTCTTCCCCAGGCGTCTTAAACCGTCCACTAACACCTACACCACCACCCATAGTCGCATGGTTCTTTGTGATTTTCCCTCCATACATGTTGAACGTACAGTTATAACTTGTACTAACTCCGCCACCACTTGAATAGCCACTTGCAGTATGTCCAGTAATTGTGCCACCGTACATATTAAAAACTATATTGGAATACATCCACACATTGACTCCGTCAAGTTTGCCAGTTTGCTGCGCAGAGCAATCTGTAAGCGTAAAAACTCTACCGCTTTGCTGCATACCGATGCTTTTTGTACCCGAAATCGTTTTCCCGTTCAAGCAAAGAACAACACCGTTTTGGGGATACCATATGCTATTCAGCGTTACATTTGTGGTCAAGTAACCCCTTTCGCTTTCTTTCAAGTTATTCAATTCTTCTTCCGAACTAATAGCTTTCCATTCATTGTGGCTGCCATTACACGGATTCGCAGGGAGCGAATTACCGCCCTCGTCCCCCTCCGCATACGCCGTGGTGACAAAGGGACTCGTCTGCTCGTCAGAGGAGACGAAGCTTGCCCCAGGGGCAAGAGCGTCATCACCAGAAGTATGGCCATCAGCATACTCGTTATCCGTTTTCCTATCATGACAGGGCCTCCTTACATTTTGTTGGAATGAGTATAACATTTCCTGGAAATTTCGGACGGCGATCGGAACGAAATGTCTGTGCCGGGGCGCGAAAAACACAAAAGGCCGCAAAGCGGCCTTCTGTGCTGAGGAGTGACGGCTCACGCCGCCTATGGTAAGAGGGGAAAAGAAGCGTATTTATTTGCCCAGCACGGCGCGGGAGATGACCACCTTGTGAATCTCGGACGTGCCCTCGTAGATCTCAGTCAGCTTGGCGTCGCGGTACATGCGCTCCAGGGGATAGTCGTGCATGTAGCCGTAGCCGCCGTGGATCTGCAGGGCAAGGTTGGTGACGAACCGGGCGTTTTCCGAGGCGTTGAGCTTGCACATGGCGGATTCCTTGCTGTAGGGCTGGCCGGCGTCGTGCAGATACGCGGCGCGGTAGACCAGCCACTTGGCGGCCTCGGTCTTGGTGGCCATGTCGGCGATGTACCACTGCAGGCCCTGGAGGGTGGCGATGGGCTTGCCGAACTGGACACGCTCGTGCATGTACTTGACGGACAGGTCGATGGCACCCTCGGCGATGCCCACGGCCTGGGCGCCGGTGCCGATACGGGCGCTGTCCAGCGCCATCATGGCCATCTTGAAGCCCTGGCCGGGGCGGCCCACCAGGTTGGCGGCGGGCACACGGCAGTCCTCGAAGATCAGTTCCGCCGTCTCGCTGCCGCGCAGGCCCATCTTGTTCTCCACCTTGCCCACGGTGAAGCCGGGGGTACCGGACTCCACAATGATGGCGGACATGCCCTTGAGGCCCTTCTGGGGCTCGGTGAGGGCGAAAATAATGAGCACGGAGGCGCGGCTGCCGCCGGTGATAAAGCACTTGGTGCCGTTGAGCACATACTCGTCCGTGGCGGGATCGTAGATGGCTGTGGTGCTGGCGGAGGCGGCGTCGGAGCCGGCATTGGGCTCTGTCAGCGCAAAAGCGGCCACCTCGCCGCCCTTGGTCAGACGGGGGAGGTACTTCTGCTTCTGCTCCTCGGTGCCGAACTGCACCAGAATGTGCGGCGTGATCAGGTGGATGGACAGCGTGGCCGCGGAGGCCATGCACTTCTTGGCGAACTCGGTGACGGCGATGACCTCCTCCACGCTGCCGCCGCCCACGCCGCCGTACTCCTTGGGCACGCCGATGCCGGTATAGCCGTATCTGGCCATGAGCTTGAACGTATCCATGGGGAAGGTATGGGCATCGTCAATGGCGGCGGCGCGGGGCCCCAGTTCGTTTTCGGCGAACTGGCGGGCCGCCTTTTCCAGCAGCTGCTGGGGCTTGGTAAACGAAAGATCCATGAGCGCCTCCCTTACAGCGACTTGCTGATGACCACGTTGCAGATATCGTTGGTGCCATCGGCGTTGAAGGCGGTAGTCAGCGCGGTCATCTGACGCACCAGAGGATACTCACGCTTGAGGCCGTTGGAGCCCATGCACTGGATGGCGGTATTGACGCCCTGGAACGCGCACTCCACCGCGTACTTCTTGCAGTGGGCGGCGATGCCGGCGGCGCCGGTGCCGTCGTCGATAGTCTTGGCGGCCAGATAGGTCAGCATGCGGCTGGCCTCCAAGCGGGTGACCTGGTCGGCCAGTTTCCACTGCAGGCCCTGGTTCTTCAGCAGAGGCTTGCCGAACTGAACGCGCTCCTTGTCGTAGGCGATGGCTGTTTCCAGTGCGCCCAGGAATGCGCCGTTGGCCATAGCGGCGATAGCGAAACGGGCGAACTCAATAGCGCCCAGCGCCTTGTAGAAGGCATCGCCGGTGGGGAATATCACATGATCCGCGGGAACAGAGACATTGTTGAACACAAACGCGCCCGTCTCCGCCGCGTGGGCACCGGCCATATGGTAAGCGCCCTGGAACTCCACACCGGGGGTGGTGCGCTCCACCGCCAGAGCCACTACGTCCTTGGGGGCTTCGCCGGTCTGGGCAAACACCAGCAGCAGATCGGCTGTGCCGGCGTTGGTCACCCAGGCCTTTTCGCCATTGAGGACGTAGTGGTCGCCCTGCAGCTGGGCGCGGCAGCGGATAGACGCGGCGTCAGAACCCGCTCCCGGTTCGGTGAGCAGGAATGCGCCTATGGTATCACCGGTAAGCATACCGGGCAGGTAGCGGTCACGAAGGGCGGCGTTTTCGGTCATGGACAGCACCATGGCGGCATGATTGTGCACCTCGAAAGCGAAGGTGACGCCGTAGTCCACACGGGCCAGCTCCTCCAGCTCGCGGCAGATGGTCATGGTGGTAGCGCCCAGGCCGCCCAAAGTCTTGGGGATATACAGCTTGGTAAATTCCGCGATCATCTCGCGCAGCAGCGCGGGCTGTTTGCGCTGCTGTTCGGCGTCCTCGACAATGGGCGCCATGCGCTCTTCGGCAAAGGCGCGGGCTTTTTGGATATACTCTTCATCTACGGGAGTCAGCGGAGCGGCATACAGTTTCATGGTGGTACCTCCTAACATACTTCAGTTTCTTCCAGCCGGCGCACCTGCTCCGGCGTATAGCCCAGAGCGGCCAGCACATCGTGGGTATGATAGCCCAGGGGATAGCCGCCGTGGCGGTACTCCGCGGGACTTTCGGACATTTTGAAGGGGAAGCCCAGCTGGCGGACGGTGACGCCCGGCTGCAAGGGCAGGGGCACATCCACCACCATCTGGCGGGCCTGTACCTGGGGATCCTCCCGCAGGGCCTCGCCCACGGTGAGCACCGGCTCCACACAGGCGTCCACCTGCTCGAACACGGCCACCCACTCCCGCTGTGTTTTTGTGCGCATCACCTCGCGGATACGGGCCTTCAGCGCGGGGACATCCTCCGGCTCCGCACCGCCCGGTATCAGCTCCGGGCAGCCGATGGCCGTGCAGAATGCGGCCCAGAACTTCGGCTCCAGCGCACCAACGCTCATGTAGCGGCCATCCGCCGTCTCATAGAAGTCATAGGCGCTGCCGCCGTTGAGCCGGCAGCTCTCCCGCTGGGGCTCCGGGCCACCGGCGAGGCACCCGGTACCGTCCATGGAGGTAAAGGGCAGCAGACCGTCCATCATGGCCACATCCAGATACTGGCCCTTGCCGGTGGTGTGGCGGTACTGTACGGCGGCCAGGATGGCCACCACGCAGTTCATGGCGCCGGCCGCCACGTCCGCGATCTGAATATTGGTCAGGGACGGACCGTCGGCCTTGCGGCCGGCGCAGCCCATATTCCCGCTGCGCGCCAGATAGTTGATGTCGTGGCCGGCCCGCAGGCGCATGGGCCCCGTCTGACCGTAGCCGGTCAGCGAGCAGTAGATCAGGCGGGGATTGATCTCACGCAGCGTCTCATAGTCCAGGCCCAGGCGCTCCATAGTGCCGGGACGATTCTGCTCCATGATGATGTCATAGGAGGACAGCAGCGCTTTGATGATCTCCTTGGCCTCCGGCTTCTTAAGGTTGAGGAACATGGTCTTCTTGTTCCGGTTCAACCAGGCTTGATTGGCTGACAGCGTGGGATCCTGCTCCAGGTAGGGCGGATAGTCCAGCGCGATATCCGTTCTGCCCTTCATGCTGATCTTCAGCACCTCCGCGCCCATATCCGCCAGCAGCATGGTGGCATAAGGACCGGGCAGCAGCGTAGAAAAGTCCAGTATCTTCAGTCCGCTCAGAGCTCCCATAGCGGCATCCTCCCTTCCAAATCAAATATCAGTCGTCGATGCAGGCCAGGCCGCGTTCCAGCGCCTGGCGGTTCAGCGGCACCAGTTTGGCCTTGGGGCCGGTGTATATCTCCTCGATCATCTCGGAGATGGTGTCCGGCTTGAGAAAACCGGTGGCCTTGACAAACGCACCCAGCATGACCATATTCATGACCTTGGGATTGCCCAGCTCATGAGCAATGTCATTGGCGGGCACCTTCACCACCCGAATATCCGCGCGGGTAGGCTCCTTGGTGACCACGGAGCTGTTGATCATCAGCAGCCCGCCGGGCTGCAGTGTATGCTCGTACTTGGTCAGAGAGGGATTGTTCATCACCACCAGCGCGTTGCCATTGAGAACGATAGGCGTGGTGATCCGCCCATCGGACACCACCACAGAGCAGTTGGCGGTGCCGCCGCGCATCTCCGGGCCGTAGGAGGGCAGCCAGGATACATTCAGCTGCTGTTTGACGCAGGCTTCGGCGATGGATTTGCCCATGGCCATCACGCCCTGTCCGCCGAAACCGGCGATCAAGATCTCGTATGTCATCGCATTATGCCTCCACATCTCTGAATTTGCCCAGGGGATAATAGGCTTCCATGTTCTCCTTCAGCCACTTGTTGGCGTCAATAGGGCTCTTGCCCCAGTTGGTGGGGCAGGCAGCCAGCACTTCGATAAACGTCAGGCCCACACCCTTCTGCTGCAGCTCAAAGGCATGCTTGATGGCCTTTTTCGCCTGATTGATGTGGGGGATATCGTAAGCCGCCACCCGCTCCACATAGGCTGCTCCCTCGATAGAGGACAGCAGCTCGCACATCTTTACGGGGCTGCCCGCGTCCTCTTTGCGGCGGCCAAAGGGCGCCGTGGTGGCCTTCTGGCCCAGCAGGGTGGTGGGAGACATCTGTCCGCCGGTCATGCCGTAGATGGCATTGTTGATAAAGATAATGGTGACTTTTTCGCCGCGGATGGCCGCGTGCACCGTCTCCGCCATACCGATGGAGGCCAGGTCTCCGTCACCCTGGTAGGTAAATACCAGGCGATCGGGGTGGGTACGCTTGATACCGGTGGCTACCGCCGGGGCGCGGCCATGGGCCGCCTCCTGCATGTCACAGGCGAAATAGTCATATGCAAACACGGAGCAGCCCACAGGACACACGCCGATGGTCTGTCCGATCACGCCCAGTTCCTCCATCGTCTCGGCCACCAGTTTGTGGATGATGCCGTGGGTACAGCCGGGGCAATAGTGCAGTTCCTTATCCGTAAGGCCCTTGCTGCGTTCATAAATGATGCTCATTATGCCTTCACCTCCGCCAAAGCCTTTTTCACCGCGTCCACGATCTCGTCGGGCGTGGGCACCACGCCGCCGTTGCGTCCCACAAAGGACACGGGCTTCTGCCCGGCCACGGAGATACGCACATCGTCGATCATCTGTCCGTCGCTCATCTCCACGGACAGGAAGCACTTCGTCTGTTTCTGAGCGGCCAGTTCATAAAGCCGCGCCTCAGGATAGGGCCACAGAACGATGGGACGGAACAGCCCGGCGCGGATCCCCTGCTCCCGCAGGATCTCGCAAGCTCTCTCGGACACACGGGACATGGTACCGTAGGCCACCAGGATGACCTCGGCGTCGGCGGTATCCTTTTCCTCATAGCGCACCTCGTTGGCCGCGATAAGGCGGTATTTTGCCGCCAAAGGCTTGTTCATGACCTCCTCGCACACATAGTTGTCGCCGAATACGGCGGAAATGGTGCGGTGGGGCACTTTGTTGTCGTGGCCATCGGTGGCCCATGTCTTCTCCGGCAGGTCGCGCTTGGGGATGTCGTGCCACTCGATGGGCTCCATCATCTGACCGATCATTCCGTCGGCCAACAGAATGACTGGGTTGCGGTACTGGTCGGCAATATCAAATGCCTCCTGCATCAGATCCACCGTCTCTTGAATGGAGCAGGGCGCCAGCACCACCGTGCGGTAGTCACCATGGCCGCCGCCGCGGGTGGCCTGGAAATAGTCGGACTGAGACGGTCCAATGGTACCCAGATTGGGACCGGCACGCATAACATCCACGATGACGGCGGGCAGCTGCGCGCCGCACATGTAGGAGATGCCCTCCTGCTTCAGACTGAAGCCGGGGCCGGAGGTAGATGTCATGGCACGGACACCGGAGGCCGCGGCGCCATAGACCATATTGATGGCGCTGACCTCAGATTCCGCCTGGACAAACACACCGCCGGCCTGGGGCAGGCGCTTGGACAGATACTCAGGTACCTCGCTCTGCGGCGTGATGGGATAGCCGAAAAAGGCTTTGCAGCCGGCTCGGACAGCCGCTTCAGCGATAGCCTCGTTTCCTTTCCACAATTTAACGCTCATGTCTGATCACCTCATATCCTTTCAATGCGGATGGCCGAGTCAGGACAGATCTTTGCGCAGCTGCCGCAGCCTACACAGGTCTCCATGTCCTTGACGCAGGCGGGGTTATACCCCTTGTCCGTGGTCGTGTCCATATCGATGGTCACCAGGTGCTTGGGGCACACGGTGGTACACAGTTCACAGCTTTTGCAGCGTGACTGGTCAACAGTAATGCGAATGCTCATAGGGATAACTCCTTTTTCATTCCCATGGTTTTTTCAAATGCCGCTCCAGGCGGACAGCCTGGCCTGCGGCCATATCTTCTCCCGCGTCTGCCCTTGGCCCTACGGTATGGAACAGCACCGGCAATCCTGTCAGCGCGGACAACTCCGTCGCCGCAGCCTCGCCTTCCGCCACATCGGCCTGGGTGGTCATCTCATAAAGATGCGTGTTGTTGACAATGCCTGTAAATGGCCGGCCCGCCGCCTGGGCGATCTCCTGCAGGTAGGCCGCCGCATCCGCCGCCGTGGCGGTCTGCGGCCTGCTGATGTTCAGCACAAACAGCATTTCCACCCGACGGGCTTCCAGTGCACGGGCAAAACGCCCCAGCACACGGGCGCCCATATCGTCGCCACCCACATCCAGGATCACGTCGCAGCCCTTGTCGTGCAGGACGCCCTCGATCCGCGGAGACAGCGCCGGCAGGTCAATGTCATTCTGTAAATTGGAGGCCACCACGGTCACTCCCAGACTCTCAAGCCAGGAGCGCTGCTCACGGCTGCGGAAGTAGGGATCCACAATATCCAGATCAGCCAGCGCCACGCGCCGCCCCGCCTGTATCAGTTCGCGGGCAAAATTGACAGAGAACTCCGTCTTACCGGTGCCGTAGTGTCCGGCCACGATCCACACAGTGGGTTCTGTGGGAAATACCATGCTGTTCCTCCTTTCAAGGTCTGCTTATAAGCCGCGCAGAGGGGCGATGCGCGGAAATCGCCCCTCTGCGCTCGGTCAGCTATATAGTGCGGGGGTTAGTTGGCAGCTTCCACTTCGTCGGTGTCTTTGGCACTGACGATACGGGCGTACAGCGCGCCGGTGAAGTTGTGCCACAGGCCGAAAGCGGCGCCGGCCAACGCGGAGATGGGCTCGAAGTTGGCCATGGCCAGGTTGGAGGCCAGACCGGCGTTCTGCATACCGATCTCGATAGCGCAGGCACGCTGCTGGGGCTTGCTGAACTTGAACAGCTTGGCTGCGAAGTGGCCCACGACCAGGCCGCCCACGTTCTGGCACAGGCAGCAGGCGAAGATCAGCACGCCGGAGGTGATGATGTTGTTGTGGTTGACGGCCACCACGCCGCCCAGCACCAGCAGCACGCCGATACCGGAGATCAGAGGCATAACGCTCTTGATGGGGTTGATATACTTGCCGATGACCAGGTTGATGACGATACCCAGAACGATGGGCACCAGAACCACCTTAACGATGGACATGAACATGGAATACAGGGAGACTTCCACCACAGCGCCAGCGTACAGCTTGACCAGCAGCGGAGTCAGCACGGGGGCGATCAGCGTGGAGATGGTGGTGCAGGTAACGCTCAGAGGCACATCGCCCTTGGCCACATAGGTCATAACGTTGGAGGCAGTACCGCCGGGGCAGCAGCCCACCAGGATGACGCCCACAGCCAGACCGGCTTCCAGGCCGAAGATCTTGGTCCACAGGAAAGCGCTCAACGGCATCCAGATAAACTGAACAGCCTCGACCAGGATAACAGCGCCGGGGCGCTTGAACACCATGACGAAGTCATTGCCGGTCAGCAGCAGGCCCATGCCGAACATGATGATCTGCAGCAGCAGCGTAGTCTTGGCAGAAGCCCAGGTCAGGCTGCTGGGCACGAAAAAGGCCAATGCGCAGACGGCCAGCACCAGCACCGGCAACAGCTTGTTAAAGCCGTTACAGATTTTTTTGATAGTTTCCATTTCTCGTTCTCCTTTGCATTTTTAAGTTGTATGTGAAGGGTATTTGCTTACGAATCAAAATGCGATCACTTGACTTCCAGCACAGCGCCGTTGGCACCGGAGGTAACCAGGGCCGCATAGCGGGCCAGATAACCGGTCTTGATCTTGGGCTCGCGGGGTGTCCAGGCCGCACGGCGGCGCTCCAGTTCCTCTGCGGGAACTTTCAGTTCAATGTGATGGCCGGGGATGTCGATCTCGATGATGTCGCCCTCCTCCACCAGAGCAATGGGGCCGCCCAGCGCCGCTTCGGGAGAGATATGGCCCACTGCAGCGCCGTTGGTGCCGCCGCTGAAGCGTCCGTCGGTGATCAGTGCAACGCTGCCGCCCAGACCGCGGCCTGTCAGAGCCGAAGTGGGATTCAGCATCTCACGCATGCCGGGGCCGCCCTTGGGGCCTTCATACCGGATGACCACCACATCGCCGGGAACAATCTTGCCGGTATCGATCGCCTGAATAGCGTCCTCCTCGCAGTCGAACACGCGGGCGGGGCCACTGTGCACCAGCATGTTCTCCAGCACCGCAGCGCGCTTGCATACGCATCCGTCGGGGGCCAGATTGCCGCGCAGAACGGCAATGCCGCCGGTAGCGCTGTACGGATCGTCCACAGGGCGGATGATCTCGTGATCCTGATTTGCGCAGTCCTTGATGTTCTCGCCCACAGTCTTGCCGGTAACGGTCATGCAGTCCAGATGCAGCAGATCCTTCTTGGACAACTCGTTCATCACGGCATACACACCGCCGGCCATCTCCAGATCCACAATAAAGCGTCCGTGGGGCGCCGGAGCCAGATGGCACAAGTTGGGGGTGCGCTCACTGATCTCGTTGGCGATGTCCAGATTCAGCTTTACGCCGGCCTCGCGGGCAATAGCAGGCAGATGCAGCATGGAGTTGGTGCTGCAGCCCAGCGCCATATCCACAGTCAGTGCATTTTCAAACGCTTCCTCTGTCAAAATGTCGCGGGGACGAATGTCCTTGCGGATCATGTCCATGACCGCCATACCGGCGTGCTTGGCCAAACGCAGTCTCTCGGAGTATACCGCGGGGATAGTGCCGTTGCCCTTTAAGCCCAGACCCAACGCCTCGGTAAGACAGTTCATGCTGTTGGCGGTATACATACCGGCGCAGGAACCGCAGGTGGGAGAGGTGCACTGCTCGTAATGATCCAACTGCTCCGCCGTGATCTTACCCGCCTGGTAAGCGCCCACGAACTCAAACATCTCGGAGGCACACGTCTCACGGGTACAGCCGTTCTCACGGATACGGGCCGGCAGCATGGGACCGCCGCTGACAAACACGGTGGGGATATTCACGCGGGCCGCCGCCATCAGCAAGCCGGGCACGTTCTTGTCGCAGTTGGGGATCATCACCGCGCCGTCAAAGGCGTGGGCCATCAGCATAGCCTCAGTAGAATCAGCGATAAGATCGCGTGTCACCAGCGAATACTTCATGCCCACATGGCCCATGGCGATACCGTCGCACACAGCGATGGCCGGGAACATAATCGGCGTACCGCCAGCCTCGGCGATGCCCATTTTTACGGCATTTGCGATCTTATCAATATTGATATGACCGGGGACTACTTCATTGAAGGAACTGACTACCGCGATCAGCGGTTTCTGAAGTTCCTCCTTTGTCAAACCCGTTGCATACAAGAAGGAACGGGAGGCGCCGGCGCGGGCACCTTTGGTGACTACTTCACTATTCATGTGCAATACTCCTCCTTACGCTGTGCTTTTCTCACGACTTGCCGGGAATCGGCTAACTTGTAAGATGTATTATCACTTACGATGCAATCATACAAGTATAGCTTGACTTTGTCAATATCCTAACGTGATTTTTGTCAAAACGACGAAATCAACTGTGCATTATGACAGTTTCGCCGTAATAAACGCCATTCTCAAAAATAAACCACCGCAGTAGGTCAAATTGGTCGATTTTAACTTGTATGATAAATTTTACCAGAAAATCTTGCTTTTCAGCGGACAGTATGCTATGATAAGTCCAGTTGAAAACATACTTGTACATCTACTTGATCTTAAAGATGAACACGGGGGGTAACACAATGTCCAAACGCTCTTCCTTGACGGATCAGACTGCCAGTCTGCTCTACAACCAGATCGTCAGCGAACGAAAATACGCCGCCGGGGATCGGCTGCCCAGCGAAAACATCCTGTCCGAGGAACTGGGGATCAGCCGCACCACTCTGCGGGAGGCCATCCGCCTGCTGACAGCCCAAGGCCTGCTGAACGTACGGCGGGGATCGGGTACATACGTCTCGGAGGATCTGGACGCGCAGACCGACCCGGATATCCGCAAGCTGGAGAGCCTGCGGGTGCAGGCCAAGGACCTGTATGAGCTGCGGCTGATATTCGAACCGGCCACGGCAAAGCTGGCCTGTATGCGGGCCACCGACGAGGAGCGGGCGGCCATCATCTCGCTGGGGCGGCAGGTGGTGGACGAGCTGTGCGGCGACGACAAAAGCAACTCCTGGCAGGCCGCCGACCTGCAATTCCACCACGCCATCGTGCGGGCCACGCACAACGACTTTTTCTGCCAGCTGATACCGCTGATCAGCCGGGCATTCCCGGTAGGTCTGGCTATGGCGGAGGGCAGCGAACGCATCCTGCGGGAGATACCGAAGCAAGACAATCCGGACATCTGCCAGGCCTTTGCTACCCGCGATCCCGATCTTGCGGAGATCGCCATGTCGCTGCACATCAAGCATGTGATGCAGACCGTGCTGTGAATCAAACAAAAAGGCGCCCCTTAGGCCACCTGGCCTAAGGGGCGCCTTTTCATTCCGCGGAACGGGCGTCTCGCACCTGTGGGCGGAACCGAGCAAAAAAGAAAGCCCTTGCGGGCTTTCTTTTTTGCTTAGAATTTCTTTTTGCCAACCCAGGCCATGCCGGTGAGGGACAGAACGGCAGAGACGGCGTAGACGCCGACGCCCGCGTCGAAGGTCTTGGGGCTGTTATTGCCGCCGTTGACAGTAAATTCCACAGTCACATCGCCCGCAGCGGACAGGATGGTCAAGGTGTGCTTGCCCGCAGCCAGCGTCTGGAGGTAGACCGCTTTCAGGTACACCTCAATGCCGCCGTTGTCCTCAGCTGTGTAGTTAGCCGCCGCGATGGTCTTGCCATCCACCTGGACGCCCCGGAAGCCGGAGAAAGCGGCTGTGGAGCGGAAGATCAAGCCGTAGATGCCGCCGGAATAATCCGTGGCGGACTTGGCGTCCGGGCCGTTCAGCACCGCGGTGACAGTGGGACCGGCGTAGTAGCCACCGGCGGAAGCAGACTTGGCTTTCGTTATGAAATGCACATTTTTATAGAGCGCGAAGTACTGGGTGCCGCTGGAAAGCAGGTCGATCTCCTTATTATCAGCATCCACCGCCTTTGCATACGTCAGCTGATAGCCTTCCGCGATCACGGGAACACATTCATCGAATATCGCAGGGATATCGTTCTCATTCGTGTTCTTCGCATTGATCTCCGCTGCTTCTACGGTAAAAGCACCACTGCCGCCCACGGCATATTTGCCATCCATGGTCACCTTGGCGCCGCCTTTGATCAGAATATCTCCCAACGTCCATATTGCGCTGTCCGCAGTAGAGGTGCATTTCACCTCGCCGCCGTCGATCGTCAGGTTGCCTTCGGTGTACAAAGCGGGGTAATAGCTCGTCGCTTCCAGATCGGAATTGATAATCTCAATTTTGCCTGCCCCGTTTCCATTCCCCATATAGGCCGCGTTAAAACTGACTTCTCGTGCGGTCAGGACAACTTCACTCCGGTTTTTCACCACCAATTCCTTGGCATTGGCGGCAGAATAAAGTGCATCAACGCTCACCTTGGCGCTGTCGATGGTGATATTCCCTTTATTATAAGACATAATTCCGCAGCCCTCAGCAGATCTTATATCCAACTCTGCGCCTCCGGATATGCTGATATTGCCGTTGAGGGTATACAGGGCATCCCATCTTACATTTATGGTAAGCTTACCGCTGCCGATGATATTGTAATTATCGCTCTGCCGTCCGCAAAAATGCCGCCGCCATTGGCCAACGTAATGCTGTTTGTGCCGGAAAGCTTGATGGTCAGATCTGTATCCCCGACCACTCTGATGCCGTATTTAGGACTCTCATCGCTCTTTCCGCCGGTCGTAATCACAGCGTTGGTAAGCGTAAGCGTCCTGGTGGACGGATCATAGACTGCGGTTCCCTCTCCGCAGGCGATGGAAAGCTTTTCGCTTGTGAATTGCTCACCGTTTACATACAGGCCATAGTCTTCCGCCGCAAAAGCCGCCGTGGGCAGCAGGCCCACCGCCAGCACAAGGCAGAACAGGATCGCCAACACTCTTTTCTTCATACGCATTCCTCCATTTTGATTTCTCCGCTTGTCTCTTCCTCATGAGGCGCTGCACGGCCAGCCGCCATCACCCCATACCTCATTATATTATCCCCGCAGAACCTATCGTTTTAATCCTGTTAAAACGATAAAGCAGAGGTACCTCTGCCGGGCACTCTTATTATAGCATATTCCCCCGATTTCTCAAGGGGTTTTCCGAAAAACGCGGGACAGGCGGAAGTGCCCGGCGCAAGGGAGACGGCATACAATGGATTGCGGGCTTCGCCCGCCGGCGATACCCGCAAATGAAACACAGGAGGTCATATTATGGCTACTTTTACCAACCAGGCAACTCTGACCTACAACGGGCAGACCACCACATCCAACGTGACAGTGGGCGAACTGACAGAGACGCTCACCGCCGTCAAGACCGCCGTCGTACCCACCTATGACGCGGACGGGCGCGTCACCTACGTCATCTCGCTGGTCAACAGCGGCGCCGCACCGCTGACGGATCTCACTGTAACCGACGACCTGGGCGGCTACGCCTTCAACGCCGGGACCGTCTATCCTCTGGCCTACACCGCCGGCTCTGTGCGGTACTATCAGAACGGCGCGCTGCAGACCGCGCCCACCGTCACCGCCGGGCCTCCGCTGGTGTTCAGCGGTATCACCGTGCCCGCAGGCGGCAGCGCCGCTCTCGTCTACGAGGCCACGGCCACGGCTTTCGCGCCCCGCGGCGTGGAGGATACCGTCACCAACACCGTGACCGTTGCCGGCGCGGGGCTGGTAAACCCCGTCACCGCCGCGGAGACCATTGCCGCAGCAGCCGCACCGGCGCTGAGCATCAACAAGTCCCTGTCCCCCACCACAGTGACGGAGAACAGCCGGCTGACGTACACCTTCACCATCCAGAACACCGGCAACACGGCGGCGGACGCCGCGGCGAGCATCGTCATCACGGACACCTTTGATCCGCGGCTGACGGATCTGTCCGTCACGCTGAACGGCACAGCGCTGACCGCGCCCACCCAGTACACCTATGATGCAGCCACCGGCGTATTTGCCACCGTGGCAGGTGTGGTGACCGTGCCCGCGGCCACCTACACCCAGGATACCGCCACCGGCGCATACAGCGTCACCCCCGGCACGGCAGTACTGACCGTCACCGGCACGGTGTAAGCAAAAAATATCCCCCGGCTTCCGCCGGGGGATATTTTCTTATTCAAGCGCATCGTGGCTTTCGAACACATCGTGGATGCTGCCGTAACGATCCACAGGCCTGTCCGGTTCCGCCGGGGCCGCGCCCTTGGCCATCTGCAGCTCCTGCCACTTTTCGCGGGTGATCAGCAGCTGCCGGGGCTTACTGCCCTCGAAGGGGCCCACATAACCGCGCTCCTCCATCTGGTCCACCAGACGGGCGGCGCGGGAGTAGCCCAGCTTCAGCCGCCGCTGCAGCATGGACACGGAGGCCTGCCCCGTCTCCAGCACCACCTCCACGGCGGCGGAGAGCAGCTCATCGGCGTCGTCGCCGTCAGCGGAGACCTCCGGTGCAGCGCCCTTGGCTCCCTTGTCGGCCTTGGCGTCCACCGCCTGCTGGATCTTCTCGATGACATCCTGGTCGTAATGGGCCTCACCGGCCTCGTCCTTGACGAACTTTACCACACGGTCGATCTCCTCCGGGGTGATGAAGCAGCCCTGCACACGGGTGGGCTTGGCATCGCCCAGGGGGAAGTAGAGCATATCGCCCTTACCCACCAGCTTCTCCGCGCCGGTGGTGTCCAGAATGATGCGGGATTCCATGGAGCTGGCCACAGCGAAGGCGATGCGGCTGGGGATGTTGGCCTTCATCAGGCCGGTGATCACGTCCGCCGAGGGGCGCTGGGTAGCGATGACCAGATGCATACCGGCGGCGCGGCCCATCTGGGCCACGCGGCAGATGGATTCCTCCACCTCCTTGGCCGCTACCAGCATCAGGTCGGCCAGCTCATCGATGACCACCACCACGGTGGGCAGCTTCTTCACGTCCTCGTCCGTCTCGGACAGGGCGTTGTAGCCCGCCAGATCCTTGACTCCCTTTTCGGAGAACATCTTGTAGCGCTTCATCATCTCGAACACCGCCCACTGCAGGGCGCCCGCGGCCTTCTTGGGATCGGTGACCACGGGGATCAGCAGGTGGGGTATGCCGTTGTAGGGCGCCAGCTCCACCATTTTGGGATCCACCATAATAAATCGCACCTCGTCCGGGGTAGACTTATAGAGCATGCTGATGATAAGGGAGTTGGTGCAGACGGATTTACCGGAGCCGGTGGTGCCGGCGATGAGGACATGGGGCAGCTTGGCGATGTTGCCCACGATGTTATTGCCGCCGATGTCCTTGCCCACGGCAAAGGCCACCGGGGACGGGTGATTGACAAACTCGCGGGACTCGATGACATCCCGGATGCGCACCGCCGTGACGGTGCGGTTGGGCACTTCGATGCCCACAGCGGAGATCTTGTTGGGCACCGGGGCAATGCGGACACCGCTGGCTCCCAGCGCCAGGGCGATGTCGTCCTGCAGATTAGTGATCTTGCTGAGTTTTACGCCCTGATCCAGCGTGAACTCGTAGCGGGTGACGCTGGGGCCGTGGATGACCTCGCCGGCCTTGGCGTCCACGCCGAAGGAGCGCAGCGTCTCCGCCAGACGCCGGGAGTTGTTGCGCAGTTCAGCGCCCACCTCGGTGTAATTGCCGCCGCGGTTCTCCTCCAGCAGCGTAATGGGCGGATAGCGGTATACGCTCTCCCCCTCCGCCAGTTCCTGCTCAATGGCATCACTGACCTCCTGGGCCGCCGTTTCCACCTCCTGCTGCACCTGTGCCTTTTTCTGCTTGTCGCTGAGGGGCTTTTTCGGTGTGGGAGCTTCCGCCGGAGCCTCTGTCTCCGGCTCATCGCCGATGGGCTGCGGCGCAGGCGCGGGGCCGCCCCGCAGCACCTGGTCGGGTGTGCGCACGCTGTCGCTGCGCCGGGGGAAGAAGGAACTGGCAGGCGGAACGGCCACGTCGTCCTTTTCGCCGTCCAGCGGAATGTCGATATTGGGGCGCTTGCGGCTCTTCGCCGGTTTCTTCGCCGGGGCGGATGCCTTGACGGGGGTGAAGTCCTCAGGCATGTCGCCCTCATCGTAATCGTCTTCATCACGGCGAAGACTCTCGCCGTAACTGCGCACGCGCTGGGCCGCCTCCTGAGGCGTCATGTGCAGCGCCCCCAGCAGCGCCGCCAGCAGCAGCACCGCGAACACGATGATGGACACCACCTTGCTCAGCAGCGTCTCGCAGCCCACAGCCAACCCGCCGGAGAGCACACCTCCGCAGGCAAGGGACTGACCGTCTGCCCACAGTGTCTTGATGCTGTCCAGGCTGAAGGTATATTCTGTGCGGCACAGGGCCAGGTGGCACAGCACGCCCACCAGCAGAGGCAGCAGCGCCACGCAGGCGGTGCGCAGGATGACCGGGCGGCCATTGTGGCCCAATTGGATGACGGCTATCGCCGCCAGCACCGGCGCGGTCAAATAGTAGCCGTAGCCCAGCAGGCCCCGCAGCACGCGGGCGATCCACACCAGAAACAGCGCATCTACGTTAAAATAACTCACCAGTACGCACAGCGCCAACAGGGCGCAGACAATGCCTCCCGCCATACGCGCCGCGGCATTGTATGCCGGAGGCGGAGGAGGCGTCGGCGCTTTCTTGCGCGTGGAACTTTTCTTTTGTGTCGTTGCCATAGTCTACCTCACTTGATGCCCTGCAGGACCAGAGTCAGCACTCCCACGGCCCAGCAATAGTACGCAAACGCGCCGAAGCGGCCCCTCTCCGCCACAAATTTCAGCAGGCGGATACATAAGTACCCCGTCACCGCCGCCACGGCCACACCCACCAGATACATGGGCACCTCCGCGCCGACGATGCCGGCGGCCACCGCGTCCTTGACAGACAGGATATTGGCTCCCAGCACAGCCGGGATACTCAACAGGAACGAAAAGCGCACGGCAAACTTCCGCTCATAACCCGCAAAGCAGCCGGCGGTGATAGTCATGCCGGAACGGGACACACCGGGCAGCGTAGCCACCGCCTGGCTCACGCCCACCAGCAGGGCATCCACCCAGGTGGCGCTGCGCTCGGTCTTGCGGCCCCTGCGCACCCGGTCACACAGAAACAGCAGTATACCGGTGAATATCAGCGCCGCACCCACGAAGTACATGTTGTCGCCCAGGCCCTGCACCGCCTTGCGGATGGGCAGCACGGCGAACAGCGGCAGCGTGCCCACTATGATCAGCAGGATCAGCCGCCGGGCTGCCGGCACCGGCGTTGGCGTGGAGCGGCGGGCCAGATCGCCGATGCCCCGGAAAAATTCCAATACCATATCCTTGATATCGTTCCAGTAGGCCACGAATACGGCGATCAGCGTACCCAGATGCAGCAGTACGTCAAAAAACTCCGGTATATCCCCCGCGCCCTCCATATTCAGCAGATTTCGGGCAATCGCCAGATGGCCGGAGCTGGAAATGGGCAGAAACTCCGCCACACCCTGTACCAGCCCCAGCAATATCGCTTTCAAGTATGTCATTGTGCACCTCACGTCCGATCTCTCATATAAACCGTACAAACCGTCATAGTTCGGCAGTTCATTCTCCGCGGAACGGGAATACTGTTCCAATATAAGCAGAGTATACCACAATGCCGGGAAAAATGCCACCATTTCTTTCTTACCCTGTTGTCACCTTTTCACCTTTCTGTTGTCACCCTGCACAAAGGAAAGCAGCTATTTTTTCCATTCTGCCTGTTGTTCCATTTTCTCCATTTGTGGTATCATATAGTCTGTATAAGCAGAAGCAGGCGAAGGTATTTCTCCCACAGGAATATGCCTTCAATGAGGGAGGCTGCCGCAAAGGAATCCCCCTGCCTGTTTCACATCCAAAGAAAGGCGGTGAGTAAACTGTACCGTGAGAAAATAGACCGATTGCAAGAGGCGGAAGCCCGTCTCGCGCAGCAAAAAGCTGACGCCCAGCGGGCCGCTCTCGATCTGATCGACCAGGCCCATCGGGACGGCGATGCCCTGGTACGCGAGACGCAGGAGGCTGTCAGGCTGGCGGATGCCGAAGCTGTGCGCCGCGCCGGCGAAGCCGGTGCCGCTGCCCGCGCCGCTATGCTCAGCGAAGCCGAGCGCACCTGCGCCGATCTGCGGCAGCAGGCAGAGCAGCGCATGGACACAGCTGTCCGCACCATCGTGGAAAAGGTGGTGAAGCGGTAAATGCCCATTGCAAAAATGAAGCACCTGCAGGTACTGGCCCTGGCGCGGGAGCACGACACACTGCTGCGCCGCTTGGAGCGCATGGGCTGCGTGGAGATCAGCGAGCCGGACGCTCCGGATATCCCTGATCACCTGCAGCGCTGCGACAACGCCGTGGCGGACTGTCTGGCCCGCCAGCGGCAGGTGCAGTCGGCCATCGACGCCCTGCGCCGGGCGGCGCCGCCGAAAAAAGCGCCGCTGCTGGCCCCGCGGCCCGTCATCGGCGAAGATGCCTATCTGGATGAGGCGGCGCTGGACGACGGCCTGTCTCTGGCCTGTCAGGTCAACGACGCCGCCGGGGAGCTGCAGCAGCTGTCCGCGCTGAGGGCCCAGCTGCGCACCGAGCAGATCGCTCTGTCTCCATGGCTGCCGCTGGAGCTGCCGCTGGAGCTGACGGAGACACGCTGCTGTGATGTCACCTGCGGCGTACTGCCGCCTTTCGTCTCCTGGGATGAGCTATACGGTCAGATACAGAACGAGTTCCCTGAGTGCGAGGGTGATCTGCTCTCCGCCGACCGGGAGCAGCAGTGTCTGCTGCTGATCACCCACAAATCCGTAACAGCGCCGGTGCTGGAGCTGCTGCGCAGCCGCGGCTTCGCCGCCTCCCCCCTCAAAGGCCGTACCGGCACGCCGGAGGAGAACCGCCAGCGCGCCGCTGACCGCCTGGCCCAGGCAGAGCGTCGGCAGGAGGTCCTTAACGGACAGCTGGCCACCCTGGCAGAGCGGCTGTCGGAGCTGTATCTGTGTGCCGACAGGTTGAGTTCCCGCCTGCAGCGGGAGGAAAACCGCCGGCGGCTGCTGACTGACGGCTGTATTGTGGCCTTTGACGGCTGGGTGCCGGAGAAAAAGCTGACGAAGCTGACGGCGTATCTGGACACTCTGGACTGTGACTACGACGTGTCCGATCCAACGGCGGAGCAGATCCCCGACGTGCCTGTGCTGCTGGAAGACAACGTGGTGGCGCGCTCCATGAACTGCATCACTGAGCAGTATTCGCTGCCCGCCTACGACGGTGTGGATCCCAATCCTGTGATGGCGCCGTTTTTCATCCTGTTTTTCGGCATGATGATGGCGGATATCGGCTACGGACTGCTGATGCTCGCCGGCTCGTGGCTGTTCCTCAAGAAGAAGCGTCCCGATGACCGCAGCTTTATGGAGATGATCTTTTGGTGCGGCGTCACCACCGTGCTGTTCGGCGCACTGACCGGCAGCTTCTTCGGCGATTTCCTGCCCCAGCTGATCAGCTTTTTTGACAAGGAGAGCACCTTTGCGCTGCCGGCGCTGTTCTCCCCGCTGGATGACACCATGGCCATCATGGTGGGCTCCCTCATTCTGGGCGCTATACAAATATTCACCGGCATGACCATCAGCGTGGTGGAGAAGTGCAAAAAAGGCGGCTTTATGGACGCCCTGTTCAACGAGATCACCTGGTGGATCATCCTGGTCGGCACAGCACTGGCCGTTCTCGGCCTCGGCAATGTGTCCGGTGTGCCCGTGGTGCTGTGCATCGGCGTGCTGATGCTGATCTACGGCGCGGGCCGGGGCAAAAAGGGCTTCGGCAAGGTCACCGGCTTTGTTGGCGCGGTGTACAACGGCGTCACTGGTTTCTTCAGCGATATCATGTCCTACGTCCGTTTGATGGCGCTGATGCTGTCCGGCGCGGTGCTGGCCCAGGTATTCAATAAGCTGGGCGTCACCACCGGCAACGTAGTCACGTTCGTGATCATCTCGTTTGTGGGCAACATGCTGAACCTGGCGCTGAACCTGCTGGGCTGCTATGTCCATGACATGCGCCTGCAATTTCTGGAGTTCTTTGGACGTTTCTATAAAGACGGCGGCAAGGCCTACCGTCCCCTGCGCGTCCAAGCCAAACATGTAGAGATCATTAAGGAGGATAACGAATAATGTTGGCATTTCTTGAATCTATCGGCGGAATGGGTTTCGCCATCCTGGGCGCGGCGCTGACCGCCGGCCTGTGCTGCATCGGCTCCGCTAAGGGTACCGGCATGGTGGGTGAGGCCGCCGCCGGCTTGACCAGCGAGGATCCCGACAAGTCCACCAAGTGCCTGATCCTGCAGGTACTGCCCGGCACCCAGGGCCTGTACGGCTTTGTGGCGCTGTTCCTGGTGCTGGGCCAGACCGGCCTGCTCAGCGGCACGCCTCTGGACATCACTCTGACGCAAGGTCTGGCCTTCTTTGCCGCCTGCCTGCCCATTATGCTGGGCGGCTGGCTGTCCGCCGTTTTCCAGGGCCGCGTGGCCGCCGCCTCCATCAACATCGTGGCCAAGCACCCGGAAGCCGCCACCAAGGGCATTATCTACTGCGGCATCGTGGAGTTCTACGCCATCCTTTCTCTGGTGGCCACCATCATGATCTCCCTGAACATTCTGAAGTAATGCGGGTGCGCCTATGAACGGAATCGACAAGATCATCGCCCGCATGGAGTCCGACACCCTGGCGGAGTGCAGCGCCGTCGCCGCCCAGAGCACGGCGGAGGCGGAGGCCATTCTGGCCCAGTACCGCGCCGATGCGGAAAAGGTGCTCCAGGAGGGCGCACAGCGCCGCAAGACGTTGGAGGCCGAACAGCTGGAGCGCCTGGAGGGCGGCAGCCGTCTGGCCTGCCGACAGCGTGTTCTGGAGGAAAAGCAGCGGCTTCTGGATGAGACGTTCCGGCGGGCCGCCGGTGTGCTGGCCCAGCTGCCGCAGGAGGAGTACGTCGACCTGCTGGCGTCTTTGGCCGCCGAAAACGGCCAGGGCGGCGAGGAGCTGCTGTTCTCTCCCACCGACCGTGACGCTGTGGGCCAGGCCGTCACCGATGCCGCCAACGCCAAAAAGCCCGGCGCGGCCTTCACCCTGTCCGCCGACACCCGCGAGACGGGCGGCGGCGTGGTGCTGCGCCGCGGCCGCATGGAGATCAACTGCGGCTTCGCCGAGCTGCTGCGCCGGGCGCGGCAGGAGGACTCCTCCGCCGTGGCCGCAATGCTGTTTGACTGAAAGGGGGCGTCCCTTTGACAAAACGGAGAAAGGACACGGACTATCTGTTCCTGTCCGCCCGCATCAGGGCCATGGAGCGCCAGCTGCTGACCTCACAGCGTCTGGAGCAGCTGCTGCAGGCCCCTACGGCGGATGACTGCGCCCGCCTGCTCACCGAGTGGGGCTACGCCCCCATCCACGATGAGCCGTCCCTGCAGGAGGCCCTGCGGGCACAGCGCCAGTCGGTGTTCGCCGACGTATCCCGCTTTATGCCGGAGTCGGCCCTGCTGGACGTGTTCCGGCTGAAATACGACTACCACAACATCAAGACTCTGCTGAAGGCTCCGGATGACGCCGCCCGCCTGCTGATCGACGCCGGCACCATTCCCGCCGACACCATGCGGAAAAAGTTTGCCGACACCGGCAGCTGGTCGTTCCTGCCGCCGGACATGGCGCAAACCGCCCAGGAGGCCCAGCGCGTGCTGGCAGAAACGGACAATGCCCGCAGCAGCGACTGCATCCTTGACCGCGCTTACTTTGCCCGGCTGCAGAAGCTGGCGGAGGACAGCCGCCTGCCCTATCTGCAGGCCTATGTCCGCGCCATGATCGACGCAGCCAATCTGCGCTCTCTGGTCCGTGCACAGCGACTGGGTTTGGATGCGGGGTTTCTCAGGCAGGTCGTATTCCCCGGCGGTTCCGTGGCCCCCGACGCCATCTGTGCCGGAGCCGGCAGCGGCGCTGCCGCCCTGTGGCGGGGCACAGCCTTCACCCAGGCAGCGGAACTGGGAGACGAGGCCGCTCACGGCGGCAGTCTCACCGCCTTTGAAAAGGCCTGTGACGACGCGGTGCTGCACGCCGCCGGTGCTGCCCGCCGCATCCCCTTCGGCGTGGAGGTGGCGCTGGGCTATCTGGCGGCAAAGGAAGCGGAGTGGACGGCGGTGCGCACCGTGGTATCCGGACGTCTTGCCGGCGTATCCGCGGACGCACTGAGGGAAAGGCTGCGTGAACAATATGTATAAGATCGCCGTTATCGGGGACCGGGACAGCGTATTGGGATTCCGTGCGCTGGGCCTGGATGTGTTCCCCGTCGAGGACACTGAAACGGGCCGCAAGACGCTTCATCGTCTGGCCCAGGAGGAGTACGCCGTCATCTATATCACTGAGCAGCTGGCGCAGCATCTGACCGCCGAGATCGCCCGGTATAAAGACGCCCCTCTCCCCGCCGTTATCCTCATTCCCGGCAAGACCGGTTCGCTGGGCATCGCCGGGGCCGCTCTGCACGACGCGGTGGAACGCGCCGTGGGCGCGGACATTTCTTGAAAGGAGCAACAGAATGGGTAAGATCATCAAAGTCTCCGGCCCGCTGGTAGTAGCGGACGGCATGGCGGACGCCAACATGGCGGACGTGGTGCGCGTCGGCCCCCAGCAGTTGATCGGAGAGATCTTAAATATGACCGGTGACCGGGCCTCTATTCAGGTCTACGAGGAGACCTCCGGCCTTGGCCCCGGCGCCCAGGTGGTCACCACCGGCGCACCGCTGAGTGTGGAACTGGGCCCCGGCCTTATCGAAAACATCTACGACGGCATCCAGCGTCCTCTGGAGGAGATCGTCCGCCGGGTAGGCAGCAACATCACCCGCGGCATCCAGGTGCCGCCGCTGGACCGCGAAAAGCTGTGGGCGTTCACTCCCACTGCCGCTGTGGGCGACACCGTCGTCACCGGTGATGTTCTGGGCACTGTGCCGGAGACGGAATCCGTCCTGCACAAGATCATGGTGCCCAAGGGCGCGGAGGGCACGGTGGAGTGGCTGGCCGAGGCCGGGCAATACACCATCACCCAGCCTATTGCCCGCGTGAAGCTGGACAACGGCGAGAGCCGCGAGCTGACCATGGTGCAGAAGTGGCCCGTCCGCGTGGGCCGGCCCTACAAGAAGAAATTCCCGCCTGTGAAGCCCTTGCAGTCCGGCCAGCGCGTCATCGATACCATGTTCCCCATCGCCAAGGGCGGCACCGCCGCCGTGCCCGGTCCCTTCGGCTCCGGCAAGACCGTGGTGCAGCATCAGCTGGCCAAGTGGGCGGACGTGGACATCGTGGTCTATATCGGCTGCGGCGAGCGCGGCAATGAAATGACCGATGTGCTGCGGGAGTTCCCGGAGCTGACCGATCCCCGCACCGGCGAGAGTCTGATGAAACGCACAGTGCTGATCGCCAATACCTCCGACATGCCCGTGGCTGCCCGTGAGGCATCTGTTTACACCGGCATCACCATCGCCGAGTATTTCCGTGACATGGGCTACGATGTGGCCGTCATCGCCGACTCCACCTCCCGCTGGGCCGAAGCGCTGCGCGAGATGTCCGGCCGTCTGGAGGAAATGCCCGGTGAAGAGGGCTACCCCGCCTACCTGGCCTCCCGTCTGGCGCAGTTCTATGAGCGTGCCGGCGTGGTGCAGTGCCTGGCCGGTGACGAACGCACCGGCTCCCTGACCGCCGTGGGCGCGGTGTCGCCTCCCGGCGGCGACCTGTCCGAGCCGGTGGCCCAGGCCACCATGCGTATCGTCAAGGTCTTCTGGTCGCTGGACGCCTCTCTGGCCTACCGCCGTCACTTTCCGGCCATCAACTGGCTGAACTCCTACTCCCTGTATCTGGACGCCGTGACACCGTGGTTCGACGAGAACCTGGGCGCGGACTTCATCAAGAACCGCAACCGCGCCATGCATCTTTTGCAGGAGGAGAACGAGCTGAACGAGATCGTCCAGCTGGTGGGTAAGGATTCCCTGTCCGCCCACGACCAGCTGACGCTGGAGATCGCCCGTATGCTGCGGGAAGACTTCCTGCAGCAGAACGCCTTCATGGACGTGGACTCCTACTCCAGCTTTGACCGCCAGATGCAGCTGCTGGATCTGATCCTGCACTACGAATCCCTGTGCCGCGGCGCCATCGACAAAGCCGTGCTTCCCGCCGACCTGTACGCTATTCCCGCCCGCGAAAAGCTGGGCTGGGCCAAGTACGCCGCTGCGGAGGAATACGCCGCCAACTATGCCGCCGTCCGCGCCGATATGGAGCGCGAGATCGCCGAACTGATCCGAAAGGCTGGTGAGGACGAATGATGAAGGAATACCGTACCATCCACGAGGTATCCGGCCCCCTGATGGTGGTGGATCATGTGGAGGGTGTCACTTACGATGAACTGGCCGAGATCCAGCTGCACAGCGGAGAGATCCGCCGCTGCAAGGTTCTGGAAGTCAACGGTGACCGGGCCGTGGTGCAGCTGTTCGACAGTTCCGCCGGCATCAACCTGCGGGATGCCACTATCCGCTTTCTTGGCCACCCTCTGCAGCTGGGTGTTTCCGCCGACATGCTGGGCCGCGTGTTCAACGGCATGGGTGAGCCTATCGACGGCGGCCCCGCCCTGCTGGCCGAGGAATACCGCGACATCAACGGCCTGCCCATGAATCCCGCCGCCCGCGACTACCCCAACGAATTCATCCAGACCGGCATCAGCACCATCGACGGTCTGAACACGCTGGTGCGCGGCCAGAAGCTGCCCATTTTCTCCTGCTCCGGCCTGCCCCACGCCAACCTGGCGGCGCAGATCGCCCGGCAGGCCAAGGTGCTGGACGACAGCTCCAACTTTGCCGTAGTGTTTGCCGCCATCGGCATCACCTTCGAGGAATCCGAGTTCTTTGTTCGGGAATTTCAGCGCACCGGCGCCATCGAGCGTACCGTACTGTTCACCAACCTGGCCAACGATCCCGCCGTGGAGCGTATCGCCACGCCCCGCATGGCACTGACCGCTGCGGAATATCTTGCTTTCGAAAAGGGCATGCATGTACTGGTGATCCTGACGGATATCACCAACTACGCCGAGGCGCTGCGCGAGGTGTCCGCCGCCAAAAAGGAGGTACCCGGACGCCGCGGCTATCCCGGTTATCTGTACACCGATCTGGCCAGCATGTACGAGCGTGCCGGCCGCAAGCTGGGCTGCAAGGGCTCCATCACCATGATCCCCATCCTGACCATGCCGGAGGACGACAAAACTCATCCTATCCCCGACCTGACAGGCTATATCACCGAGGGGCAGATCATCCTCAGCCGCGACCTGTACCGCAAGAACATCCTGCCGCCGGTGGACGTACTGCCCTCCCTGTCCCGTCTGAAGGACAAGGGCGTGGGCGAAGGCAAGACGCGCGAGGATCACGCCCCCACCATGAACCAGCTGTTCGCTGCCTACGCCAGCGGCAAAGAGGCCAAGGAGCTGATGACCATTCTGGGCGAAGCTGCCCTGAGCCCCACTGACCTGCTGTACGCCAAGTTCGCCGATGAATTCGAGAAGCGCTATGTCTCCCAGGGTTTTGACGAGAACCGCTCTATCCAGGACACGCTGGACCTGGGCTGGGAGCTGCTGCGCATGCTGCCCAGAAGCGAGTTGAAACGCATCAAGCCGGAGATGCTGGATAAGTATCTGCCGGTGAAGGAGTGAGCGCTATGGCAGGAAAGACCGTCAACCCCACCCGCATGGAGCTCACCCGGCTGAAGGGGCGGCTGAAAACCGCCCGCCGGGGACACAAGCTGCTGAAGGACAAGCGGGATGAGCTGATGAAGCAGTTTCTGGAGGTGGTGCGGCGCAACAAGGCGCTGCGCGCCAAGGTGGAGCAGGGGCTGAAGGAGGCCAACGCCGCTTTTACTGTGGCGGCAGCTCTGATGGGGCCAGAGATTCTCGAAGAATCGTTAATGTGCCCCCGGCGCAGTGTTTCGCTCGATGTGTCCACCCGGAACATCATGAGCGTGAATGTGCCTCTGTTCACCTTCCAGACCGACAGCGGCGATGACGCCCTGCTGCCCTACGGCTTCGCTCAAACCAGCAGCGAACTGGACGCGGCGCTGGAAAAAATGCAGGCGGTATTTGCCGACATGCTGGAGTTGGCCCAGGTGGAAAAAACCATGCAGCTGCTGGCCCAGGACATTGAAAAAACGCGCCGCCGTGTCAATGCGCTGGAGTATGTGATGATCCCGGAGACGGAGCAGAACATCCGGTATATCACCATGAAGCTGGACGAGAACGAGCGCGGCAACACCACGCGCTTGATGAAAGTCAAAGAGATGGTGCTGCAGGATGCGCACCACTACCAGTCGTAAGCAAGAAAGGAACCGCCCGCAGGCGGTTCCTTTCTTGTATGGCACAGCGCGCCGGAAGGCAGCGATCCCTCAGTCACAGCATAGCCGCGCCGGGGAACGGATTCCCACGTCAGTGACATCGGTCACCAGCTTAAAATGACAGAGTAGGGGCGGACAGAGTCGTCCGCCCCTACGAAACTTTCTTTCTTGCGGGCAATCAGCTGCGCTGATGTCAATCGCCGTTGTCCTCGCCCAGCCAGAGCTGGATGGCGGACATGTGCCGCGTTCGGGCGCGCTCCTGGCCGGAGCTCCATTGAAGCACCAGGCCGTCAAAGGGGTAGACCGGCTTCGTCTGACAGATATAGTTGCCGTAGCTGGTCAGGACGTCGGCCCCGTCGGTGCAGAAGGCATCATACAGCACATACACGCGGACGCTATCGGCGCGGGAGGGACGCGACCACTGCGCCACAAAGGAATCCGCGCTTCTGGTGCCGAATATGTCCGTGATCTCCCCGTCGTCATAGGCCAGCCGGTGCAGGGCTGCGGTCTGCTCCTGCCCCTGCCGGGTACACAGCAGCCGTCCGCTGCAAAGGGTGCCCCGCGTCCAGCCGCTCTCCACCTTCCACGCCGGCCAGACGGTCATGCTCTCGGTGTAGCGGGCGGCGGGCTGGGTGTCGTAGTTCAAATGGTGAATAACGATATATCGCCTACCCCCGCCGTCCCGCGGCAGCTCCACGGCTACGCTGGTCATGGTCTGCTCCAGAGTGTCATATATGCGATAAACATAGGAATACGAGCGGTTTCCGTCCTCATCCGTTTTGGTGATAGCGCGGACATAGTGCATGCGTGCCGGGGGATCATCCGTATACTGATCCGTAACGATCTCGCGATATTCCGTATCGCTGTACAGTCCGTCTGTCTCCGTATAAACTGCCGAGGCCCCAGCCATACGGGCCACTTCCTCGGCGGTGAGATCGTCCAGAACGCTGCGGGGAAAGCCCTTTTGCAGCAGCTCCTGCCGGATCTGTTCATCCTGCGGCGCATCGTCGCGGAGATGCAGCTCCACGGGGAAACGCTGCCCCAGAAACATACACAGCAGAATGGCAGCCAGCAGCATACCCAGATACGACCACAGCAGTGCGGCGCTGGAGATGCGCACCGGGGCGGCGGTGACGGCGTAGCCTGTGTCGGCCAGGGAACGGAACAGCTTTGCTAAATTTCGTAAAATCAAGAAATAGACAGCCAGCATAGCCAGCGCGAGCAGCGTGCCGGCGGCAGAGGAATATGCCAAAAGCATCAGTACAGCATAAAAGATCACCAGCGCGCCGGCGGCGGGCGCCGCCGGTTTGTCCATTCCGGCGCTGCGCGATATTCCGATCATACCACGCCACAGGCAGACATACAGCGCGAAGGTCAAAAAGACGTTGACATAGGCCAGAGCGAGGCCGAGATCCACAGGCAGGGCCGACAGGATCATGGCAGCGCTGCGGATGGCCATAGAGGCCAGAGACAGATGGAAGCCCCAACGGAGGGAACCGTTCTCACACCTCAATATCCGGAAGCCCAGCACCAGCAGAATGGCCCCCAGACTGGGCAGGATCACATCCAGATACAGGAAATTAAATGTGATGGTGGTGAGGCCAAGGCCCCAGAGAATATAGAGCATGGAGGTGCGCCAGGGGGCTACTTCCTCCGTGGGCGGAGGGGGCAGCAATTCCGCGCTCTCACGGAGCATGTTTTCAAAATTTCGTTCATCCGTCACAGAAATCACCTCCCAGTTCCCGGCGCAGCTTCTCGCGCAGGCGGTACAGACGGCCTTCTACGGCGCGGGGGGACAGGCCCAGCTCGGCAGCGATCTGGGCAGTGGGCTGGCAGTACCAGTATTTGCGATAAAACAGCAGCCGCTCGTCATAGGGCAGCTTGGTCAGCGCCCCCTGCAGTCGCTGGCGGCGTTCACGGCGCAGCAGCTCATCCTCGGCGCTGCCGCTGCTGTGGGGCAGCGATTCCTCCAGTTCCGCATCCTCCGGACGCTTGCCGCGGGCACGATTCAACGCGCAATTGCGGGCCAGAACGGTGAGCCATGTGCGGAAATGTCCCTTATTCTCGTCGTATTGGGAGGCATTCTGCCACAGCTTCAAGGAGATATCGGCCAGGCACTCTTCTCTGTCACGGCCATCGGACAGCAGCGGTGTGATGACGTAGCGCAGCAGCGGAATATGGCGGCGGAGAAGCGTCTGCAGCGCCTCCTCATCTCCCTGCCGGATCCGGTCAATTAGTGATTTATCGTCCACAGGCGTCTCACCTCCTTCTGCTATATAGTACACATATTTCCGAAAAATCCCACGGAGAGCCTTGAAAAATGTACAATGTCCAGTTGTAATTATACCTGTACAAAAGGTTGATGTTCAAGATGTACATTGGTTGTACTTGTTTGTTTTTTCGTTTTTATATGTGAAAATTTTATTATTCCGCTCATTTTGTGAAAGAAGTCGGCTGCTGAGCCGAAAAAGGCGGCCTGCACCGGCGCGGCGCTGATTTTTTGCCTGCGGCAGGAGCGTTTTGCCTGCGCGGCGCAGGGAGAGTTTCGTGCTCCGGCACGAGGAGAGTTTCGCGCCTGCGGGCGCGAGCAGCATTTTGCCTGCGCGGCGAGCGGCCTCCGGCGGCCACATTTCTTTCTGCGAAGAAAGAAATGTGGGAAAGAAAGTCGTTCAAACCTACGGTTTGAAAATCCCTTAGCGCGGGGCGGACGGGTGTAGATTTTACAGCACATTCTCGCGGAATTGGTGCGGTGGGAATCGCTGTTGGGATGACGACTGTGCCAGCACGGCTTTCCGCTACCGCTTCGCTACCGCTGAAAACAGCAACCGCAGTAGGTTTTCTGTTCTAACGGTTTTGGGCGATTATCAAATCGCGCCAAAGCCGCTCGGAGAGCGGCTTTGGTTGGTGGCGGCTAACGCCGCCTTGGATGCAAATGGATTTCCGTGAAAATGCGTTTTGGGAAGCTGAGGTGCAGGGACCGCAAAGGCAGGTGTGCCCGTTGGGCACAGAATTTAATATTCTTTGGCCTGTAATTCGGTAGAACAAAAAGGGTTCTGCCCTGGCAACAGGCAGCGGCAGCGAAGCGGTAGGATGGAAACCCCCTGCCGTGGCAGAAGCAAGCGGTCGCGTCAGCCTCCGCGCCGGTAAACGTACAAGCAGTCCTTTTGACCGACAACGGGTAAGAATATACCAATTGCGCGGGGAAATGGCTGCGGATATTCGCGTTGTATAGCGCGCTGAGGGATTCCAAAACCGCAGGTTTTGGTGGCGTTCTTTTC
>CAVGEC010000001.1:30424-65554 GCA_963628195.1 Bacteroidaceae bacterium | reverse complement strand
GACACCCGCAAGGAGCGCAACGCCATCGCCGAGGCGCACCGTCTGGGCATTCCCGTTGTGGCCATCGCCGATACCAACTGCGATCCCGATGAGATCGATTACCCCATCCCCGGCAACGACGACGCTATCCGCGCCATCAAGCTGATCGCCTCCGTGATGGCCAACGCCATGATCGAGGGCCGTCAGGGCGAGCAGGTGGAAGAGGCCGCCGAGGCCAAGGACGCCGAGTAAAATAAACTCGATAGATACCGCGTAACTCACGGGGCAGGGAAGTGTCCCTGCCCCTTTTAATTCAACCAATTACTTTACAGGAGGAAATACAAATGGCTTTTACTGCTGCTGACGTGAAAACCCTGCGCGAGATGACCAGCGTGGGTATGATGGACTGCAAGAAGGCGCTGGTCGAGTGCGACGGCGATATGGATAAGGCGGTTGAGTGGCTGCGCGAGAAGGGCCTGGCCAAGGCTGCCAAGAAGGCCGGCCGCATCGCCGCCGAGGGTATGTCCTATGCGCTGACCGAGAACGGCGTGGGCGTCGTGGTCGAGGTCAACTGCGAGACCGACTTCTGCGCCAAGAGCGACCTGTTCGTGGCGTTCGTGAAGGACATCGCCAAGGTCATCGCCGAGCAGCATCCCGCCGACGTGGATGCTCTGATGAACTGCAAGTATGTGAACTCCGAGCTGACCGTCTCCGAGACCATGCCCGAAAAGGTCATGTCCATCGGCGAGAACCTGCAGATCCGCCGCTTCGTCCGCTTTGCCGAGAACACCAGCGTGGGTTACGTCCATGCCGGCGGCAAGATCGGCGTGCTGGTGAATCTGGCTGTGGAGGGCGGCATCGACGCCACCGAGATCGGCAAGAACGTGGCCATGCAGATCGCCGCGCTGAATCCCCGCTTCTGGGACAAGTCCCAGGTCACTGAGGAAGTGTTGGCTGAGGAGAAGAAGATCGCTCTGGCGCTGATGGATACCGATCCCAAGATGGCTTCCAAGCCCGAAGCCGTGAAGGAAAAGATTGTCATGGGCAAGATGAACAAGTTCTATGAGGAGAACTGCCTGCTGCAGATGGAGTTTGTCCGCAGTGACATTTTCCAGGGCAGCGTGGAGAAGTATATTGCCGACGCCGCCAAGAAGCTGGGCGGCAGCGTGAAGTTCGTGGATGCCGTTCGCTTCCAGACCGGCGAGGGCATCGAGAAAAAGCAGGAGGACTTCGCCGCTGAAGTCGCTGCTCAGATGAACATGGGTAAGTAATTGCAAACACCCAAAACACCCTTCGGCGTAAGCCGAAGGGTGTTTTTTTGCGTGGAAAAGGGCCGCCCGGCGGGCGGCCCTTTTGTCATGGGGGAAACAGGTCAGGAAACGGTGATGCGGCCGGTGGGTGCGCCGTACTTGTCAGCGGTGACGGTGCCGCCCAGCACGGTGGTGATGTACTCCATTACGACCTCGTCCATGGCGATGCCCAGGTCATAGTTGGCAGTGGCGTTGACGAAGCGGTAGTAGGTATCGCCGCCGCTGGCCATGAAGTCATTGGTAGCGATAGTGTAGGTGGCTGCCGGATCGAAGTCCTTGCCGCCCACGGACTGGATGGTCACACGGTTGATGGACTTGGGGGCGAAATAGGTGGTGCCGGGATATTCCTCGCCGGCGTCGTAGGCCTTGGAGGTGTCCACGGTGAACTCAATGCCGGAGACCTGAGGGAAGCCGCCGATGGCTTCGGGGGTGCAGAAGGTGGAGGCCTCAAGCACTTCCAGCAGCTCGGTGCCGGTGATCTTGATGATGCTCAGCGTGTTGCCGAAGGGCAGAACGGTGTTGATGTCCTTCTTGGTGATGTCGCCGGCCTCGATGGTGGCGCGGATGCCGCCGCCGTTGGTGATGGCCGCGTCAACGGCTTCGCCGGCCTCGGTGGCCTTCCACACCAGAGCGTCGGTGATCAAGTCACCCAGGTTGGTCTCCTCGGTACGGTTGCCGGGGGCCTTTTCGCCGTTCAGTGTGACATCGGTCTTGGCAAACACGGCGCCGTATTCGGCGTCGACCTCCGCGATAATGGCGGCGGCGCGGGCGGCGATCTCATTGTCAGCGGGGACCTCGATGCCCTCGGTGGGCACGCACTCGGTGGTGATAGCGCTGTCCTTGATGGTAACAACGCCGATGTTCTCCAGCTTGGTGCCGGTGGAGGTCAGGACGGTTTCACCCACCTTGCGGTCGGCGTTGGTCTTTTCGGCGACCTCCTCCTCGGTGGAGTGAGAGTGACCATCGATGAACACGTCGATGCCGGTGACCTTGTTCAGCAGGTCGATGGAACGGTTGGCGGTGGTGGCCGTCTCGTCGTCGATACCCAGATGGCCGATGCAGATGACGTAGTTGCAGCCTTCGTCTTCACGCAGCATGGTGGCCATGTCCTGCGCGATCTGATACATCTCCTCGCCGGAGGCGAAGGTCACACCCTGGATCTTGCCGGGGTGGGCCTTGGTGGCGGTTTCGGGAGTGTCCAGACCGAACACGCCGATCTTGGTGCCGCCGGGGGTGGTGAACACAGCGGCATCGTCAAAGGCCAGCTCGCCGTTGTACTTCACGTTGGCGGCCAGGACGGGGAAGCCTGCGGACTCCATGTTATTCTTCAGCGCCTCAAAGCCGTAGTCGAACTCGTGGTTGCCCAGGGCCGCAGCGTCATAGCCAACCATGTTCATCAGCTCGATGGCCGCTGCGCCCTCGGACAGACTCACATAGCTGGTGCCCTGGCTGAAGTCGCCGGCATCCAGGATCAGCACATACGCGCCCTCGGACTCGTACTGGCTGGCCAGGACGGACACCTTGGCGTAGTTCTCGATGGCGCCGTGGACGTCGTTGGTGTGGAGAATGACCACGGGCTCGGTGGCGGTGGCATCTTTGCCGGGGGTGGGCTTCTTTTCGCCGCAGGCTGCCAGTGTGAACACCATGGCGGCCGCCAGCAGCAGAGATAGCAGCTTCTTTTTCATATTCCTAATTCCTTCCTCACAGCATATTTTCCGCACGTTTGTGCGTGTGCTGTGGTCATATTGTACCGTATCGGCGAGAGAAAGGCAAGTGCTTTTTGGTCAATTCGCCGTTTACATGAACTTTACACAGCTGCGGTTTTTTACTTTACATACCCCTTTTACAATAGCAAATGTACACAGGAGCTATCCTAATTCCCCTCCCAAGTCCCACGGTTCCCTTCGCAAGCGGCGAGGGAGCCGGAGGGATGCGGAGAGCGAATCGAAAAAGTATATTTCAAGAAATGAGGTATGGGAAATGAAAAAGATCTTCGCACTGGCGTTGACCGCAGTTATGGCGCTGAGCCTGGTCGCCTGCGGCAGCAAGACTGACACGGAACCCAAGACGGACGATCAGTCCGCCGCCTTGGCCGGCACCGTCTCCACCGACGGCTCCACCTCCATGGAGAAGGTCATCGGCGCACTGAGCGAGTCCTTTATGGCACAGAACGGTGATGTGACCATCAACTACAACCCCACCGGCTCCGGCTCCGGCATTACTGCCGTGCAGGAGGGCAACTGTGACATCGGCCTGTCCTCCCGTGCGCTGAAGGACGAGGAGAAGTCCGCCGGCTTAAAGGAGACCGTGCTGGCCTATGATGGCATCGCCATCATCGTACACCCGGACAACCCTGTCAGCGACCTGTCTGTGGAGCAGATCGCCAAGCTGTACACCGGCGAGATCACCAACTGGAAGGACGTGGGCGGCAATGACGCCGAGGTGGTCCTCATTGGCCGCGAGGCCGCCAGCGGTACCCGCGACGGTTTCGAGTCCATCACCGGAACCGAGGACAAGTGCCAGTACCGCCAGGAGCTGACCTCCACCGGTGATGTGATCACCGCTGTCAGCCAGAACCCCGACGCCATCGGCTATGCCTCTCTGGCCTCCATCAAGGACACCGTGAAGGCGCTGAATGTGGACGGCGTTACTCCCAGCGAAGACACTGTGAAGGACGGTACCTATAAAGTACAGCGGCCCTTCGTGCTGGTGACAGTGGAGGGCAAGGCGCTCTCTCCCGCGGCGCAGGCATTCTTTGACTACGCCACTTCCTCCGACGCAGCTTCCATCATCGCCAAGGCCGGCGCTGTGGCGGCTGCAGGCTGAAAGTAAGGTACGGACACAGGCGACATCCTTCCGGGGTGCCGCCTTGCCCCGTATTCATGAGGTGCGTACATGAAAGCGAAACGACTGTTGGAAAACGCTATACACGGCTGGTTTCTGGTGATGGGACTGGTGACGGTGGGCTGCGTGCTGCTGATCTCCGTCTATCTTATTGTTTCCGGTATTCCCGCCATCCGAGAGATCGGCTTGCTCAAGTTTCTGTTCGGATCCGTGTGGGATTCCAATGCCGCTGTGCCGCAGTTCGGTGTCCTGCCCTTCATCCTTACCAGCATCTACGGTACGGCGGGCGCGATCCTGCTGGGTGTGCCGGTGGGATTTATGACCGCTGTGTTTTTGGCGAAGATGGCCCCACCGAAGCTGAAGGCGGCGGTATCCTCCGCTGTGAGCCTGCTGGCGGGTATCCCTTCCGTGGTCTACGGCCTGGTGGGTATGCTGGTGCTGGTGCCGGGGATACGAAAGCTGTTTCACATCCCGGACGGCTCCGGGCTGCTGGCGGCCATCATCGTGCTGGCAATTATGATTCTGCCGTCCATCGTCAACGTGGCGATGACGGCGCTGGAGGCGGTGCCCGGAGAGTATGAGGATGCCTCGCTGGCGCTGGGTGCTACGGAGACGGAGACGTGGTTCCGGGTGTCCGTGCCCGCTGCCCGCAGCGGCATTGCTGCTGCGGTGGTGCTGGGCGTGGGCCGGGCCATCGGCGAGGCCATGGCCGTGATGATGGTGTCCGGCAACGTGCCCAATATGCCGTCCCTGTTCCAAAGCGTGCGGTTCCTGACCACTGCCGTGGCCAGCGAGATGGGCTACGCGGCGGCGGGCCTGCAGCGGCAGGCGCTGTTTTCCATTGCGCTGGTGCTGTTCCTGTTCATCATGCTGATCAACGCCGCGCTGAATTTCTTCCTTAAACGCAGCAAGGAGAAGTGACCTATGACGGATAAAGAGAATTTTGGTGTCCGGCGCAGGGCGTGGGGCGCTATGATGCGGACACTGATGGTGATCTGTGCGGCGTTGACCTGCGCACTGGCGGTGTTCCTCATCGTCTATGTGCTCATCAAGGGTGTGCCCAACCTCAGCTGGGAATTGCTGAGCACGAAGCCGAGCTATTTGGAGGGCACCATCGGCATCCTGCCGGACATTATCAGCACCGTATGCATGGTGTTGGCCACGCTGGTGGTAGTGCTGCCGGTGGGCGTATGCGCCGCGGTCTATCTGACGGAGTACGCTGCCAACAAGAAGCTGGTGGGCATCATTGAATACGCGGCGGAGACGCTGTCCGGCATCCCCTCCATCATCTACGGCCTGGTGGGACAGATGTTCTTCTGCCAGTTTTTGGGAATGAAGAAGTCCCTTATCGCCGGCGCTATGACGCTGGTGATCATGAACCTGCCCACCATCATGCGCACCACACAGGAGAGTTTGAAGACTGTCCCCCAGAGCTACCGGGAGGGGGCCTTCGGCCTGGGTGCAGGGAAATGGCGCACGATCCGGACGGTGGTGCTGCCCGGCTGTGTGGACGGCGTCATTACCGGCTGTATTCTGGCGGTGGGACGCATACTGGGCGAGACGGCGGCGCTGCTGTACACCGCAGGGTTTGCCCACACGCTGTACAACAGCCTGCGGTATACGCTGGAGGGCTCTGGCGCGACGCTGTCGGTGGCCCTGTACGTCTACGCCAAGGAACAGGGCGAGTTTGACGTGGCCTTTGCTATCGCCGCCATACTGATGGCGCTGGCGCTGCTTATCAATCTGGCGGCTGCCTTGACCGGGCGTTACTTCAAGAAACGGAGGAGCCTATGAGCGACATTATTACCGTAAAGGATCTGAATTTGTGGTACGGGCCGGCGCAGGCGCTGCACCATGTGGATATGACGGTGCCGGAGAACAGCATTACGGCCCTGATCGGGCCCTCCGGCTGCGGCAAGTCCACATTCCTCAAGACGCTGGACAGGATGAACGATCTGATCCCCGGCGTAAAGGTGGAGGGACAGGTACTGTATAAGGGACAGGACATCTATGCGCCGGGGGTGGACGTGAGCCAGCTGCGGCGGGAGGTGGGCATGGTGTTCCAGAAGCCCAATCCCTTCCCTATGAGTATCTACGACAATGTGGCCTACGGCCCCCGTACCCACGGTGTGCGGAACAAGGCAAAGCTGGACGAACTGGTGGAGCAGTCCCTGCGGCGGGCGGCTATCTGGGATGAGGTGAAGGACAGGCTGAAGAAAAACGCTCTGGGCCTGTCCGGTGGGCAGCAGCAGCGGCTATGTATCGCCCGCGCTCTGGCGGTGGAGCCCACCGTGCTGCTGATGGACGAGCCCACCTCGGCACTGGATCCGATCTCTACCTCCAAGATCGAGGAGCTGGCGATGGAACTGAAGGGACAGTACACCATTGTTATCGTCACACACAACATGCAGCAGGCGCTGCGCATCTCGGACAACACGGCGTTTTTCCTGCTGGGTGAGCTGGTGGAATACGGCGACACGGAGACGATGTTCTCCACGCCGGCGGAGAAGCGTACCGAGGACTACATCACGGGGAGGTTTGGATAATGCGGAGTCAATTTGACCAGCAGCTGGCACAGCTGCACCGGGAACTGATCGAAATGGGCGCCCTGTGCGAGCAGGTGATCGCGCTGTCCTCCCAGGCGCTGACCACAGGGGACACGGCGCTGGCGGAGAAGGTGGCGCCCATCGACCATGAGATCGACAGCAAGGAGCGGGATATCGAGAACCTGTGCCTGCGGCTTTTACTGCACCAGCAGCCGGTGGCCGGGGACCTGCGGCAGATATCGGCGGCGCTGAAGATGATCACGGATATGGAGCGCATCGGCGACCAGGCGGATGACATCGCGGAGATCCTGCTGTGCCGCGGCGGGCGGCGGCTGGATGCGGACGATGTGCTGCGGGATATGGCCAGAGCGGCTATCGGTATGGTCAGCGAGAGCGTGGATGCCTATGTGAAGCAGGATGTGGCCATGGCCCGGCAGGTCATCGCCGCCGACGACCGGGTGGACGGTTATTTTGACCAGATCAAGGGGCGGCTCATCGACCGGATCGCAAAAGGCAACGGGGACGGTGAAGCTACTCTTGACCTTTTGATGATCGCAAAGTATTATGAACGTATAGGAGATCATGCCACGAACATCGCCGAGTGGGTGGAATTTTCTGTTACCGGCGTGCACAAGACGGAGGCGACCTAATACTGATGAGGAGGATATCCACATGATATGGTGCGTAGAAGACGACGCCAGCATCCGGGATATTGAATTGTATGCCCTGCGCTCGGCGGGGCTGGAGGCCGAGGGATTTACGGACGGTACGGCGTTCTGGCAGGCGCTGCAGAGCGAGAAGCCGGAATTGGTGGTGCTGGACGTGATGCTGCCGGGCATCGACGGAACGGAACTGCTGCGGCGGATGCGGAACACGCCGGCGCTGCGGCGGATCCCCGTGATCATGGCCACGGCCAAGGGCGCGGAGTACGACAGGGTGCAGGGGCTGGACAGCGGTGCGGATGACTATCTGGTGAAGCCCTTCAGCGTGATAGAACTGGTGTCGCGGGTAAAGGCGGTGCTGCGGCGGTGCAGACCGGCGGAGGATACCGCCGTACTGCGCTGCGGTGAGGTGACACTGGACACGCGGGAGCACACCGTGAGATGCGGCGGGCGGCAGGTGGAACTAACCTATAAGGAGTATGAACTGCTGCGGCTGTTCCTAAGCCATCCTGGTACGGCGTTTACCCGCGACAAACTGATGGAGACGGTATGGGGCATGGACTACTGCGGCGAGAGCCGGACAGTGGATATGCACATCCGCACCCTGCGGCGGAAGCTGGGGGAGGCGGGTGCATATATCCGCACCATCCGGAATGTGGGGTACCGCTGGGAGGACAGGACATGACAAAAAAGATATTCCGCTCCACCGTGGCGGTGGGGCTTGCGGTGCTGCTGGCCAGCCTGGTCATTATTATGGGCGCGCTGTACAGCTACTTTGGCCATGTGCAGGAGCAGCAGCTGCGGGACGAGCTGTCTATTGCGGCGGCGGCCATGGAGGACGGCGGCCAGGCGTATCTGAGCCGGCTGGAGTCGGATGATTACCGCATCACATGGCTGCGGAGCGACGGCGTGGTGCTTTATGACACGAAGGCGGACGCATCTGCCATGGAAAACCACGCCCAGCGGCAGGAGGTGCGGCAGGCGCTGGAGACGGGCGTGGGCGAGAGCAGCCGATACAGCGCCACACTGCTGGAGAAAACGCTGTACTACGCGCAGCGTCTGCCGGACGGCACGGTGCTGCGGCTTTCGGCCAGCCGGGTGACGGTGGGCGTGCTGCTGCTGAGCATGCTGCCGGCTATTCTGGCGGTCATTGCGGCGGCGCTGGTGCTGTCGGGGATCCTGGCGGGGAGAGTGTCCAAGCGCATTGTGGAGCCGCTGAACCGGCTGGATCTGGAACACCCGCTGGAGAACGATGCCTACGAGGAACTGTCGCCCCTGCTGCGGCGGCTGGAGCACCAGAGGCGGCAGATCGACGAACAGCTGCGGTCGCTGCGGCGGAGGTCGGAGGAATTTGAACAGATCACGGCCAGCATGACCGAGGGGTTGGTGCTGCTGGACAACGGCGGCACGGTGCTGAGTATCAATCCGGCGGCGCGGGAGGTGTTCCACGCGGACGAGGGCTGCGTGGGCCAGCCGCTGCTGGCGGTGGAGCGGGACATGGCGGTGAGCCATGCCCTGCGGGAGGCTATGGAGACCGGCCACGGCGAGACGCGGATGGAGCGGGGCGGACGGGAGTATCAGTTCGACATGACGCGCATCCAGGCCGACGGTGAGACAGTGGGCGCGGTGCTGCTGACCTTCGACGTGACGGAGCAGGCCTTTGCGGAGCGGAACCGGCGGGAGTTCACGGCTAATGTATCTCACGAACTTAAAACGCCGCTGCAGGGCATCATCGGCAGCGCGGAACTGCTGGAGAACGGTATGGTGCAGCCGGATGACGTGCCGCGGTTCGTGGGGCATATCCGCAGCGAGGCCCAGCGGCTGGTGACGCTGATCAATGACATTATCCGTCTGTCGGAACTGGACGAAGGCGGAAGCCTGCCCGCCGAGCCGGTGGAGCTGCTGGCTTTGTGCCGTGATACGGCCAAATCGCTGGAGGCTGAGGCTGAAAAGCGCGGCGTGACGTTCAGCGTCACGGGCGAGGAAGTCGCGGTGCCGGGCGTGCGACGGCTGCTGAGCGAGGTGTTCTACAATCTGTGCGACAACGCGGTGAAATACAACCGCGAGGGCGGCAGCGTGACCGTCGGCGTGGCCAGAGACGGCGGCGAAGCGGTGGTGACGGTGGCCGATACGGGCATCGGCATCCCGCAGGAGCACCAGGCGCGTGTGTTCGAGCGCTTCTATCGGGTGGACAAGAGCCACTCCAAGGCCTCCGGCGGCACGGGGCTGGGGCTGTCCATCGTGAAGCACGCGGTGCGGTATCATCACGGCACCGTGGAACTGCAGAGCGAGCCGGGGAAGGGGACGACGTTTACCGTTCGGTTGCCTGTTGAAGTATAATAAAAGACCACCCTTATGCCAGACGGCCTAAAGGGTGGTCTTTTTCTTGTATTGTCCTTGGTGTGTTTACAGATTGGCTTTGGCGTGGCTGCAGATGGCATCAAAGGTCTTCTGACTGATGTCATGCTCCATTTTGCAGGCGTCCGTCTCCGCCGTGGCGGGATCGACGCCCAGTTCGATGAGAAAACGAGTCAAGGTGTGGTGCCGGTCCAGCATGCTCTCGGCGATGGTCATGCCGGTGCTTGTGAGGGTGATAAGCCCATCTTTGTCCATGGTGATGTAGCCGTTTTCCCGCAGCCGTTTGGTGGCGTAGGTGACGCTGGGCTTTGTGACGCCCAAATGCTCAGCCACGTCGATGGAGCGGATATAGCCGTGCTGCTGCTGCATCATCAGCATCGTCTCTAAATAATCTTCGGAAGCGCGCAGTATCTGCATGAAGTTTTCACCAACTTTCTTTGGAACGCTTAAAGTATGATAACATGATTTTCACAAATATACAAGTCCGCTGAAAAATTTTTATCCTCCCTATTGACAAAGTTGGTTTGATAGATTAAACTTCCTATTGGTTAAGGGGAATTAACCTTTTGCCGTTATGGGGCTTTTCGTGATTCCCTTGGCCGTGTTTCTTAGATAGCCGGTTAGCTTGGGCTAACTTGAAAGGAAGGGATACGCATGATGCCTTTGATGCTGGCAGACGCCGGGACGGAACAGCTGATCCATAAAGTGGGTGGCAGCCCGGAAGTGAAGAAGCATCTGGAGGACCTGGGCTTTACACCGGGCAGCACCGTTACGCTGGTATCGGCGATGGGCGGCAACGTGATCGTAAAGGTCAAGGAATCCCGCGTGGCCATCAGCGAGGAGATGGCGCGCAAGATCATGGTTTGATAGCCGCTGAGCGGTTATTGTATTTGGCAAAAGAAAAATCACATAAAAGGAGAGCGGAAACATGAAGACATTGCGTGAAGTCAAGATCGGCGAGACTGTCAAGGTCGTCAAGCTCCACGGCGAAGGTCCTGTCAAGCGCCGCATTATGGATATGGGCATCACCAAGGGTGTTGAGGTCTATGTCCGCAAGGTGGCGCCTCTGGGCGATCCCATGGAGGTCACGGTGCGCGGGTATGAGCTGAGCCTGCGCAAGGCGGACACCGAGATGATCGAGGTCGAATGACCGTATATTAAATTTTCCACATAGGTTCAATAAGATTAACCGGAAGGAGAGACAATATGGAAAAGCAGATAAAGATCGCGTTGGCGGGTAACCCCAACTCCGGTAAAACCACCCTGTTCAACGCGCTGACCGGCTCCAATCAGTTCGTGGGCAACTGGCCCGGCGTTACGGTGGAGAAGAAAGAGGGCAAGCTGAAGAAGCACGATGACGTGGCCATTATGGACCTGCCCGGCATCTACTCCCTGTCCCCCTACACGCTGGAGGAAGTGGTGGCCCGTAACTATCTGATCAACGAGCGTCCCGATGCCATTCTGAACATCATCGACGGTACGAACCTGGAGCGCAACCTGTATCTGACCACTCAGCTGACTGAGTTGGGTATTCCCGTGGTCATCGCCATCAATATGATGGACGTGGTCCGCAAGAACGGCGACAAGATCAACGTGGAGGAGCTGAGCCGTGAGCTGGGCTGCAAGATCGTGGAGATCTCCGCGCTGAAGGGCGAGGGTGTTATGGAGGCCGCCGAGGCTGCTATCGCCGCCGCCAAGGCCACCAAGACCGTGCCCATGCACACTTTCTCCGGCCCTGTGGAGCACGCCATTGCCCACATTGAGGAGGCCGCCGTACATAACCTGCCTGAAGAGCAGCAGCGCTGGTATGCCATCAAGATCTTCGAGCGCGACGACAAGGTGCTGGATCAGCTGAAGATCGACGCGACCGTCATGGCGCACATCGAGGAGGACATCAAGGCCGCCGAGAAGGAGCTGGACGACGACGCCGAGAGCATCATCACCAACGAGCGCTATGTGTACATCGCCGAGATCATCAAGGCCTGCTACAAGAAAAAGAACGCCGGTCAGATGTCTGCGTCCGATAAGATCGACCGCATCGTGACCAACCGCTGGCTGGGCCTGCCCATCTTTGCGCTGGTCATGTTCCTGGTGTACTACATCGCTATGGTCACCGTGGGTTCCGCTGCTACTGACTGGGCCAATGACGGCCTGTTTGGCGACGGCTGGCACCTGTTCGGTATCGGCTCCGCTGAGTACAACGAAGTGGCCGAGGAGTACGGCGATGCTTCCCTGATCGTGGACGGCTACGAGGCCTACATCGAGGAGAACGGCGCTCTGGCCGCCGACGGTACCTTCACCTATGACGTGGAGGACGAGGAAACTCTGGCTGTGGAGACCGAGACCGCTACCCTGGCCGACTATGAGGCCGCCAAGGCCACGCTGGATGAGATCGGCGACGAGCCCGATCCCGCTGACTACGGCGTGTGGGTGCCCGGCATCCCCGTGCTGATCGGCAACGGCCTGGAGGCTGCTGGCGCGTCTGAGTGGCTCAGCGGCTTGATCCTGGACGGTATCGTGGCCGGTGTCGGTGCGGTGCTGGGCTTCGTTCCCCAGATGCTGGTGCTGTTCCTGCTGCTGGCGTTCCTGGAGGCCTGCGGCTACATGGCCCGTATCGCCTTTGTTCTGGACCGTATCTTCCGCAAGTTCGGCCTGTCCGGCAAGAGCTTCATCCCCATGCTGATCGGTACCGGCTGCGGTATCCCCGGCGTTATGGCCTCCCGTACCATCGAGAATGAGCGTGACCGTCGTATGACCATCATGACCACCACGTTCATCCCCTGCGGCGCTAAGGTACCCTTCATCGCCATGATCGCCGGCGCCATCTTCGGCGGCAGCGCTCTGGTGTCTACCTCCGCTTACTTCATCGGCATGGCCGCCATCGTTATCTCCGGCATTATGCTGAAGAAGACCAAGATGTTCTCCGGTGAGCCCGCTCCCTTCGTTATGGAGCTGCCCGCTTACCACTGGCCCACTCTGGGCAACGTCCTCCGCTCCATGTGGGAGCGCGGCTGGTCCTTCATCAAGAAGGCCGGCACCATCATCCTGCTGTCCACCATCTTCGTGTGGTTCACCAGCTACTTCGGCTGGGTGGACGGCCAGTTCCAGATGCTGTCCGATGAGCAGATCGACTGCTCCATTCTGGCGGTCATCGGCGGCGCCATCGACTGGATCTTCGCGCCTCTGGGCTGGGGCAACTGGCAGGCGGTCGTCGCCTCCATCACCGGCCTGGTGGCCAAGGAGAACATCGTCGGCACCCTGGGCGTCCTGTACGGCGGCGGCGACGGCAGCGTCTACGACGCTATGGCCGCAGCTTTCACCGGCATCACCGCTTACAGCTTCCTGGTGTTCAACCTGCTGTGCGCCCCCTGCTTCGCTGCTATCGGCGCCATCAAGCGTGAGATGAACAGCCGCAAGTGGACCTGGTTCGCCATCGGCTATCAGTGCGTGTTCGCCTATGTCATCGCCCTGATGATCAACCAGTTCGGCGGCCTGTTCACCGGCAATGCCAACATCCTGGGCGTCATCGTGGCTGTGATCCTGCTGGCCGGCATCATCTACATGCTGTGCAAGCCCTACAAGGAAGCCACCAAGCTGGCCGTTAAGTAAGGCATATCGGTAAATACTCTCATCTTACAGAAAGGAGTGACATTTCATGCTGGAATGGCTGACAGCGAATCTGGGCACCATCCTCATCAGTGCCGCGTTACTTGTCGTTGTGATCCTCATCATCCGCTACCTGCTGCGCCAGAAGAAGGCGGGAAAGTCCTCCTGCGGTGCCGGCTGCGCCCACTGCGCCATGCACGGCCAGTGCCACAGCCAGAGCTGCAAGCACTGAATAGGGCAGGGGGGGACGTGGAAACACGCTCCCCCCTGCGTCCAAAATTGGAGGTATCGCTATGGTAGAAACTGTATTGAAAGTGGACGGCATGGCCTGCGGTATGTGCGAGAGCCACATCAATGATACCGTCCGCAACAAGTTCCCGGTGCAGAAGGTCACGTCCTCCCACACCAAGGGCGAGACGGTGATCCTGTCGGAGCAGCCCCTGGATGAACAGGCGCTGCGGGAGGCCATCGCGGCCACGGGGTACACGGTCACGGCGGTGGATGCCCACCCCTATGAGAAAAAAGGCCTGTTCTCTTTCCATAGGAAGTGATCTTTTACAACAAAAGAGCGCCCCTACGGCGCTTTTTTGAAAATCGATAGTTAGATAGCTCTAACTAAAGTTAAGGCAAATTAACCGCGCATAAACCGGCGCATTTCGCCGGAAAATAAGATAGAAACCAACAGAACGAACAGAAAGGAAGTGCGATATGAGCGTCGTGATCTTAGGCGGCAACGAATGCATGGAGCGGCGGTATAAGGAGCTGTGCCAGTCCTACAAGTGCTCCGCCAAGGTATTTACCAAGCCTGCCGGGGGCTTGAAAAACAAGCTGGGCAGTCCCGACCTGATGATATTCTTTACCTCTACCATGTCCCACAAGCTGGTGCAGAGCGCCCTCAGCGAGCTGAAGGGCACACCCACGCGCATTGAACGGTGCCATACCAGCTCTCTGTCCGCTCTGCGGAATATTCTGGAAAAGCACGCCGGGTAAAGGGGGTGGCCGCATGTCCGAAGAACTGATGGTGCGCCAGTGCGCCCCTACTCTTGCGGGGATCAAGACCGGCAGTCTGTTTCCCTGTCCCTGCGCTGACCGGAACATGCTGTTGGACGAGGTGCGGCAGTTGAACCGCCGCCTGTCGCCCAAGGGCCTGTGCCTGCTGCCGCTGCGCTTTACGGAGGGCAGTGTGCTGCTGTATCTCTACCGTCCCGCGACGCTTTGCCGTGATCTGAGTGATGGCCTGGCGCGGGATATCCTCACCACCGCCGGCTATGACGGCAGAAGCTGCGGACGCTGCGTGGCTACACTGATCCGCCGCTTCCGTCAAGGGGCGGAGTTTCCCCATGAGATCGGATTGTTTCTCAGTTACCCTCCTGAGGACGTGAAGGGCTTCGTGGACAACCACGCCTGCAACTACAAGTGCGCGGGACTGTGGAAGGTGTATGGAGATGAGGAACGGGCCCGGCGGCTGTTTGACCGGTTCAAGCGTTGTACGGACACATATTACAAGCTCTGGCAGGCCGGTGCGACGATTGAGCAGCTGGCCGTGGCGGGGTAAAGACTGAAAGGAGAAAAAACTATGAAAAAGACTGCTGTGATCTATTGGAGCGGCACCGGCAACACCGAAGCGATGGCCAACGCTGTGCTGGAGGGCATGACTGCCGCCGGCGCGGATGCCAAACTGCTGACGGTGGATCAGGTGAACACCGCCGACCTCAATGGCTACGCCGCCATCGCTTTCGGCTGCCCGGCTATGGGCAGTGAGGTGCTGGAGGAGATGGAGTTCCAGCCTATGTTCGACGCCTGCAAGAACTGCCTGGGCGGCAAGGCTGTGGCGTTGTTCGGTTCCTACGGCTGGGGCGACGGCGAGTGGATGCGCTCCTGGGAGAAGGATTGCTCCGACGCCGGTGTGAATCTGGTGTGCGACAGCGTAATCTGCTGCGAGGCCCCGGACGATACCGTGCTGGAATCCCTGCGGGCCATGGGTAAGACACTGGCATCGTGAGCGCTCCGGCGCTTCTGCGTCAACGGCTGCGCCGTCGGGCGCGGAGTCTGCTGCCGCTGCTGGTCATTCTCTCCGCCGCAGCGGTGGTATATAGATAAGAATTCTCCCCGGACATATATCCGGGGAGAATTTATTTTCACAGCCATTTCTTGTGTTTGAAGAACCACAGCAACCCGACTACCAGCAGAACGCTGGCGGCGATGATGATGGGATAGCCCCACTCCGACTGCAGTTCCGGCATATTTACGAAGTTCATGCCGAACCAGCCGGTGATCAGCGTCAGGGGGAGGAACAACACGGTCACGATGGTGAATACCCGCATCAGATCGTTCTGCTGGATGGCCAGCTGGCTTTGATAGGCCTCTCGCAGCTGTGCTGCCAGCTCCTGCAGGGCGCAGACCTTTTGCAGATATCGATCCGTCCGGCGGCCCAGTACCTCCAGCCGGGCCAAAATGTCCGGCTGAATGAGCCCGTTGTCGTTGTCGCACATCTCGTCAAAGATGGCGTCCAGCTGCTCATAGTAGCGCTTCAGGTGCAGCAGCTCCCGCCGCCAGGCGGAGATGCGTCGGGGGGCATCATCCTTGGCCTTGCCCTCCAGTATGAAGGCCTCGCCTTCGTTGATGCGTGCCTCCAGCTTTTCCAGATACGCCATATCCCCCTTGAAAAGCCCTGCGAAGAACCGGTACAGCAGCTGCTGGTCGGCCATGGGCCCGCCTGCGGTCAGAGAGGTCACGGTCTCCTGCACATACCGCAGGGAGGTCTCGTCCCGACAGAAGAAAAACAGGTCATCGCTGTCGATATAGACCAGGACCTTGCTGGCTTTGCCGCCCCTGCGGACATCGTACCAGTCGAAAGCCAGCAGGTCAAAGTCGGAGAAAGCCTCGAAACTCTCCGTCTGCAGTTCACCCACATATTGGAATACGGCGGCGTCCATGCGCTCCGCCACTTGAGTCATATCTTTCCACAGCAGTACGCTCTGCATGCCGCCACCGTCCTTTCATCCGCAGTATACTCCGCCGTGCCGCTGCCGTCAAGTTGACTTTCTCGCCCCGCGCTGGTACAATGGAGCCAGCGATCCGCCATTCTGAAAAAAGGAAGTGGTTTTATGCAGTTGACTCCCCAGCAGCAGGCGTTACTGGATGGCGCCAAGGGCGAAACGATGGCCAAGGTGGTCAAAACGCTGGTCATGTATGGAGATACCTTCGGCGCGCAGCGCATGGTGCCCGTTACCGGTGAATACGGGCACACTGTCATCTCCTTCGGCCTGGCGGTGATGAAGCCCGTGTACGACCTGTATGACCGGCTCATCGAGTCGGGGCTGACCAGCGGCCAGAAATTTACCGCTGATCCGCTGCCTCTGGACAAGAACGTCCCCACCAGCTTTCTGGAGGATATCGTGTTCCGCAGGATCATGTACACCCAGCAGGAGAGGTATGAGCAGCAGCTGGCAAAGCTGGGCATCACCGCCGACAATGCCTATACCTGCACCTGTTATCTGGAGCAGGTGGGAAACACGCCGAAAAAGGGCGATATCCTCAGCTGGGCGGAATCCTCCGCCGTGGTGTACGCCAACTCCGTGCTGGGTGCCCGCTGCAACCGCAACAGCGGCATGCTGGAGCTGATGGGCAGCATCGCCGGATTTGTGCCGGAGTTCGGCCTGCTGACCGATGAAGGGCGCAAGGCCCATTGGTTGGTGGAGGTGAAGTGCACCAAGCGCCCGGAGGCGCAGCTGCTGGGCTCTGCCATTGGTATGAAAGTCATGGAGGACGTGCCCTACGTCCGCGGGCTGGATGCCTGGCTGGGCACGGAACTGAACGATGAGAACCGCGCCTATCTCAAGGATTTCGGTGCGGCCACCGCCAGCAACGGCGCGGTGGGCCTGTACCACATCGAAAATCTGACACCGGAGGCCAAGGAGCAGGGCGAGGCGCTGCTGCGCGAGGGGTATCAGACCTATGTGATCGACGACGCGGAATTGGAGCGGGTAAAGAACAGCTATCCCGTGATCTGGAAAGATGCCGGTGCCAAGCCGGAATTGTGCTTCGTAGGCTGCCCCCACTTAACGCTGGAGCAGCTGCGCGACTGGACGGAGAAGCTCCATGCGGCGCTGCAGGCACAGAACCGCTCCGCAGTGGCGGTGCCCACGGTATTTACCGCCGCGCCCGCTGTGCTGGACGCTTTCAAGGATACGGTAGAGGGGTACAAGCTGCAGAGTATGGGTGTTATACTCAGCTATATCTGCCCGCTGATGTACATGAACAACCCTCTGTGCAAGAAGAAAGCGGTCATCACCAACTCCAACAAGCTGCGCACCTATACCAGCGCCCGGTACTACACCGACGCGGAGATATTGGATATTCTGGCTGGAAAGGAGGGCCGCTGATATGAAACAGTTCAAGGGACGTGTGGTCGTGCCCGGTACCTGCACGGCAGAGGCTCTGGTGAGCCATGGCGGCTTCAACACGCTGGCCAGCTACCAGATGGCCATGATGTTCGGCGACAAGCAGGTGAAGTGCGGCGACCAGAATAACCCCGACCTGTATAAGAAGCCCATGATCGGCAAGGCTCTCTGCCTGCCCCAGACCATCGGCTCCACCACCGGCGGCATGGTGCTGTTCACCGTCTGCTCCCACGGCAAGCAGCCCGCCTGCATGCTGTTCTCCCTGCCTATCGATTCGCTGGCCGCCTCCGGCGCCATTCTGGGCGATGTGTGGACGGACAGCAAAATGCCCGTGGTGGACTCGCTGGGCGACGAGTTTCTGCAGTATGTGCAGACGGGGATGACCGTCACCGTGGGCGAGGACGGCCTGGTGACCGTGGAGGACTGACGTGGACGATATTTACAGCAAGAAACCGGAGGAGTGCGCTTACTCCTTCACCCAGCACAGGGCCTGTGAGTTCTTTCCCTGTCACAAGACCAGCCATCCGGAGGACTTCAACTGCCTGTTCTGCTATTGCCCGTTGTACACACTGGGCAGCAAATGCGGCGGCAATTTCAAGTACCTGGAAAACGGCGTCAAGGACTGCTCCGACTGCCTGCTGCCCCACGGCCGGGGCAGCTACAGCTACATCATGTCCAAGTACCCGGAGCTGATGGAACTGGCCAAGAAAAACCGATAAGAAAAGAGACGGCTTACGCCGTCTCTTTTTTCATCATTGCAGCAGAAGGTCGTGATCGTTCTTGTCACAGTAGTAAGCGATTCGATATCCTAGTGGCTCTCGTTCTGAATTGGGCCTCTGGTTCGGCTTATCGTCCGGCTTCCGGTACAGTATTGCGAAGATCCGTCCAGCTTGTAATTTTACTGTCGTGCCGTCCAGAAATTCGATCTCTCTTTGATTGAGGTTGGGCTCATCCCCGATATCCCGAAACTCCCCCGTGGTCAGGTAGTCTATCTGCAATTCTGCGTAATACGCCCGCACATTGGCCATATCGGCGGACACCTTGGCATTGTGCAGGCTGCTGCTGAACACCGGAATGGCAATGGCGGCCAGCACGGCGATGATCGCCACGACGATCAGCATCTCTATCAATGTAAAACCGCGGTTCCGTTTCATAACAGCTGCACCTGCCTTCCGATGTTTTCCAGCATTATACACCGGAGGGAGCTGCTTGACAAGGGGCAGATAGACGAATTTGTGCTGCGGACGATACGGCTATTCTGCGGTAATGACCTCTGCCAGGCCCTGGCCGAACAGCTGCACGGCCTTCAGCGCCTCGTCCAGGGAATTACCCGCCGCGCCGATCTCCACCAACAGGCTGCCGGGGGTGAAATATTCGTTGTAGTCCGAATTCCGCAGCGTCAGCGGCCGCATGAGGGTGGGGTGGCTCTCCGTCAGGTGCTGCTGCACCGCCGCGGCGAATTTCAGGTTCTCCTGCCAGCCCTCCCAGCTGCTGCCCATTACCAGACTTACCTGCGCGCAGTCGGGATCCTCCCGCGTCACCACCTTGTACTGGTGGCCGGCCTTGTCCTCCAGCGCATCCCGGTGGACGTCCAGAATGAACGAGATGCTGGGGTACTTGGCCATGTATTCCTCAATGGCGTCCTCCGCCCGATAGTACGCGCCGTTGTACTCAGGATCGTCGTACAGTGCCCGGTCGTGCAGCACCGATATCCCGTAGCCCGACAGTACTCTCGCCAGTTCGTCGCCTACCCGTATCACGCTCACGCTGGCATCCGCCGTCCGGAAGCTGCCTGTGTCTTCATATTCCTCGCCCTCCGGCATGGTGTACGCTTCGCTGCCGTGGGTGTGGATGATCAGCACCTGCGGCGCGTCCTCGCCCAGCGCCGCCGCGAATGTCCCGTCAAATACGATGCCTTCTACCGTCTGCCGCGAGCTGTTCTTGATGAACACGTCCCCCACCCGTGTGTAGCCGTTTTCGTCCGTGACCACCACCGACAGGGGAGAAGACTCGCCCTGCCCGCCGGTCTTGTCACCGGCGGAGGCGTCGGTGTCGGCGGTATGGGAGGGGGGACTGTCCGACGGCTGGGTGTCGTCCGGCTCCGCTGCGGCGGGCTCCTGCAGGTCCGTCCGTGTCACCTGGGACTGAGCGGCTAGCAGCAGCGGCGACTGCCGCAGCGTCAGCAGGGCGGGCAGCGGCAGCGTGTCCGGGGAGAACAGATCGCCAAGCTCCCACTGTACCAGCCGCTGGGCCAGATTGCTTTGCCGTACCGCCTCCGCGGCGGAGCGCAGATCGTCGCTGCCGGCGCATACCGCCGCCAGCCACAGCACCGCCGCGGCCACCACTGCCGCCGCGCCCTGCTTCAGATGATGCTTGCGCACGATACCGCCTCCCCCGCTGTTCTAAGACAAGCCTATGGTATGCCCGGCAAAAAAAGAACCGCCAGCGGCGGTTCTTTTCATAGTCCGAATCTGTTCCAAGGCTCGACAGCGGACGGCAGCCGGTCGAAAACCATGCGCTCGCTGCTCTCCGGATGGCGGAATGCCAGATGGGCCGACCACAGGGCGATAGATGCCGCGGGATCGTCCGACAGGCCGTAGCGCCTGTCGCCCGCCAGAGGCAGTCCGCGGGCGGCGAACTGCACCCGGATCTGGTGGGTACGGCCCGTCAGCAGGCGGATGCGCACCAATGTCAGTCCCTCCCGGCTGTCCAGCACTCGATAGCGCAGGCGTGCTTCCTGCACGCCCTTGGCGGGGGCGGCGGCCACATAGGTCAGCCGGCGTTCCCTGTCCCGCCCCAGCAGGTCGGTAAGGGTGCCCTCGCTCTCCGGAGGGATACCGTGTACCACAGCCAGGTATTCTTTTTCGAATTCGCCCTCCCGTATCTGCCGGGACAGCTCGCCGGCGGCATAGGCGCTGCGGGCAAAAACCATCAGCCCGGACACCGGCCCGTCCAGGCGATGCACCGTGCGGATGCACTCCGTCTGCAATTCCCGGCGCAGCAGCTCCGGCATGCCGCCCGGCACGTCGGTGGAGAGTACGCCGGCGGGCTTGACTGCCACCACGATGCGTTTGTCCTGATACACGATGTCCGTATGTGTCACCTCCCGGTCAGTGTTGGTCACAGTGTACCACATCTGTCACCGTTTTGTAAACAAAAAGGGGTTGACAGAATAGGTCTAATGCATTAGACTATTCACAAGGTCTAATCCATTCGACCAAGGAGGAAGCGACTATGGACACACCTAAGATATTTGACAGTGAACTGAAATTCTGCGAGATACTCTGGCAGCACGAGCCGGTGAAAAGTGCCGAGCTGGTACGCCTGTGCGCCCAGGAACTGGGTTGGAAGAAATCCACTACCTACACGGTCATCAAGCGGCTGACCGAGCGCGGCGTGGTGCACACGGAGAACGCCGTGGTCACGGCGCTGGTAGCGCGGGAGGATGTGCAGGGCGCGGAGAGCCGCGCCTTTGTGGACAAAAATTTTCGGGGCAGCCTGCCGGGGTTCCTCGCCGCCTTTGTGGGCGGCAAGGGGCTGACGGCGGCAGAGGCCGATGAGCTGCGGTGCATGATCGACAGGTTCGAGGAGGAGAGCCATGGATAAGCTGTTCGACACCGTGCTGGAACTCAGCTGGCAGGCGGGGCTCATTGCCTTGGCGGTGATGGTGGTGCGCCTGCTGCTGAGGAAAAGGGCCTCCCGGCGGGCGGTGTGCCTGCTGTGGGCATTGGTGGCCCTGCGGCTGGTGCTGCCGGTCAGCCTGACGGTGGAAAGCCCTGTGAGTCTGCAGCCCCAGGAGAGCCCGGCCACCCAGGTATATCACCAGATGCAGGAGCGGCGGCAGACCTACTATGCCGCGCCCCCGGAGCAGCGGGAGGAGATCGCCGCGTCTGCGGAGGTCAAGGGCCTGTCTCTGGTGGATCAGCTGCCGGCGGTGTGGCTTACCGGTGTGGGATGCATGGCGCTGTATATGTTCGCAAGCCTGCTGCGCATGCGCTGGAGACTGCGCCGCGCCGTCCATGTGGAGGACAATGTCTACCGCTGCAGCGAGTGGGGCACACCCTTTGTGCTGGGCGTATTCACCCCGCGGATCTATGTGCCGGAGAATGTGCCGGAGGAGGATATGCCCCAGGTGCTGGCGCACGAGCGGTGCCACATCCGGCGGTGGGACCATGTGTGCAAGCCGTTGGCCTTCCTCCTGCTGGCAGTGAACTGGTTCAATCCGGTGCTGTGGGCGGCCTATATCCTGCTGGGGCGGGACATGGAGAACGCCTGTGATGAGATGGCGCTGAAAGACGCGACACCGGCCCAGCGGGCGGCCTATTCCCGTGCGCTGGTGTCCTGCGCCGCCATGCCAAAATGGCGGCGGTGTGCCCGCTGGCCTTTGGCGAGGTGGCGGTGAAGGAAAGGGTGAAGAACGTTTTGAAATACAAAAAACCGGCCCTGTGGGCGGCCATTATGCTGGTCATCGCGGCGGTGATCATCGGCGTGTGCCTGATGACGAAGCCCGCGCAGAAGACAAACGGCGCGCTGGATGCGGAAAGCCTGTATGCCCTGCGGACGCCCTATGTGGGAAACCCCGCCGATGTCGGTGCAATATTAGACGCATTGGACTTCCCTGCGCTGGGCAGCACCGCGGCCGGCGACACATACACCTACTCCCTCCGTCTGGACACAAATCAGGAGCCTATGGGCGTGACCGTGTGCTACGCCTTTGCGGGAGCCGTGCCGGAGCGCAGCGCGGAGTGGAACCGGCAGATGGCGCGGCGGGGCTACATCGCCATGGCGCTGATCGATAATATCGACTGGTTCCGCTGGACGGATATCGATCAGGCGGATACGGCCTATGTCACCGGAGTGGTGTATTCGGGGGACTATGTGGATGAACTGAATGCGGCGCGGGAGAGCGCGGAGGGCTTGCAGGCGTATCTGGATACGCTGCGGGCAAAGGTGGAGGACGGCTCCATCGTTTACTATCCGGGTGATGCGCAGCCGAGCTTTGAGGAGATCACCCCGTGGCCGTCTACGGGTGAGAACGATCCGGTGAGTGCCAACGCAGAGGACTACGGTATCCTCTATGACGAGGCGCACATGCCCTCCGACTGGGAGACTGTGCCGCTGAGTTGGCTGTGCGCCTACTACCTGAACGCGGACGGGGCGTATGCCGAGGGGGCCATGGATGTGCTGGCCAAGCGGTATATGCAGGCGCCCAATACGGTGGAGGCATATATCCAACGGCTGTCCGGCAGGGGCTACGGCGACGCGGCGGAGAGACTGCTGCGGGAGCTGACGGCGCATATGAAGGCGAACTATGGCGACGGATATGCGGGGAGCGGCGAGGCGTACAGCGTTGAGTACGAAAAGGATGGCTTGAAGCTGTCCATAACACAGGTGTACGCCGCGGAGTCGCGCACAGTGACATACGACGAGAATTACAGCGAGGAGATCCCGGTCTATGAGATCGGCAGCGGCGCAAAGCTGTCCGTGACCAAGGGGGAGGGCTGGACGCTGTACGGACGGTACAACAGCGAGAATGCGGCGCTCCACGACGGCGATGTGATCGACCTGACGGAGCAGTACACCGGCATTGGTATGGACGGGGCGTTTGCTATCGCTTTCCAGCACCGGAACGCGGCGGAAACGGCGGCGAAGACCACCCTGTCGTTCAACGACAACGGCGAGGGTATGGTCAGCTATTCCGCCTACATGTTCGTGGGCAGCGGGTACACCATCACGATTCTGGAGGATACATGGCATCAGCTGACGCTCAATGACGGCTGGCCGGATCTGGGCGTGGACGGTTCGCCCGCCATCAACGGCAAGCCGGCGGAGGTGTGGCAGAGCACGGAGGACATCAACGCCCAGCTGGCGGTGGTGCATCTGGGTGCCATGACGCTGAAGGATGCCCAGGAGTGGGCGAAGGGCGCGGCAGGCGACGGATTCACCCTGACGGAGAGTAAGCAGGGGGATATGTCCGGGGACGGGAAGAACGGCCCCACGGAGATGTACTGGACCTGCGCTTTCTACGGCACGGACAGCGACCGGCTGGCGGTCATCAAAACCTATCCCGTGGCGCGGACGGAGCATCTGGGCTATGCGCTGAATGCCATGGCGGATACGTTCACCTTAAACTGAAGGAAAACAAGGAAAGCCACCCCATCGGGGTGGCTTTTTCCGGCTCGCCTCTTGCGCCCTGCCATCGTCAAACCTTCTCGACGTATACCCGATACGCCGTCGTCGGTTTGCCATCGGCAGGACGCAAGATCCATCGCCGTGGGACGTGCGTGAGTCAGCCGTGGTAGTAGCGCTTGGCGCAGAAGTCGCGCTCTATGCGCACCTTGCCGGTGTCGGTGAGCCAGTCCACAAAGTTGGTGAAGTTCCGCTCCACGATGCTGAATTTCAGTTCCTGCTTCGTGCGGATGTTCTCTCGCTGGCAGAAGGCGTATATCCAGTCGGAGAACGTCATGCCGTCGGCGAGGTCGTCCAGCAGCTCCTTCTCCTTCCGGTGTATGAAGGCGATGTTGCTGTCGATGAGGGCGTTCAGCTCCGCCCTGCTGGTGATGATCTGTTTGTGTGCCAGGATATAAGCGGGATAGTCCGTGGCGCGGAGGCTCTCTTTGCTCTCCAGATCCCTGGCGATGAACATGCTGGTGGGCAGCTTGGCCGCGTCTATCTCGTGCTGGTCAATAAGGCAGTCGCCGATATAGGCCGCGCCGTCCGGCGTCACAAAGCCGATGTGCCCCGCCGAATGGCCGGGGAGGGCCAGCACACCGAACCGGGCGCCGTCCACGTCGATGTGGCCGTCCTGGGGAAAGATCACACGGTCGGCGGTGAAGCACTCCTCCAGGAATATCTCCCGGCTTTTTCCGTAGGTCAGCGCCACATAGTTGGCTCGATAGCTGTCCGGGTTCACGGAGATGCCCGCTTCTATCAGGGAGATGGCGGCCTTCGCGCCGTATCGCTCCTGCAGGTACCGCACGTTGCCTGTGTGGTCGAAGTGGGCATGGGAGCAGAGAACGGCGCGCAGACGCCAGCCGTTGGCGTCGATGAGCGCTGTCAGGGCGGCTCTGTCCAGCTTGGCGTAGCCGGTGTCGATGAGCACCACATCCCGGTCAGTGATCTTATAGACGGGCAGCAGCGCCGTGGCGGCTGCCGCCGCCCAGGTACTGCCCAGAACATGCAGCAATTCCATGGAAATCAGCCTCCTGTGGATGGTCTTTTGCCTATCATACTACATGTGCGGAGAAAATACAAAAATTTTTGCTTTTGCCCCTATGCAAACCGGGAGAAATAAGGTAAAATACAGGGGAGTAAATGAGGGAGGAACGGCGATGGAGCAACCAATATTCAAACGGGTGCTGCTGAAGATCAGCGGCGAGGCGCTGGCCGGCGACAGGCACTTTGGCCTGGACTTTCAGGTCATGGGCCGCGTGGCGGACGTCATCAAGCAGTGTGTGGACATGGGCGTGCAGGTAGGTATCGTCATCGGCGGCGGCAACTTCTGGCGCGGCGTGAAAGACGGCGAGGGCCACATCGAGCGCACCCGTGCCGACCATATGGGCATGCTGGCCACGGCTATGAACTGCATGGCCATGGCGGACGTGCTGGAGCAGAAAGGCGTGGACGTCCGCGTCCAGACGGCGCTGGAGATACGCGCCGTGGCTGAACCCTACATCCGGGCCCGCGCCATACGGCATCTGGAGAAGGGCCGCGTGGTCATCTTCGGCTGCGGCATCGGCTGCCCGTTCTTTTCCACCGACACTGCGGCGGTGCTCCGCGCGGCGGAGATCGACGCGGATGTCATTCTGCTGGCCAAGAATATCGACGGCGTGTACGACAGCGATCCTGCCAAGAATGCCGACGCTGTGAAATTCGACAGCATCACCTACGACGAGGTGCTCAAGCGCCACCTGGCGGTGATGGATTCCACCGCCACCAGCCTGTCCATGGACAACCACATCCCCGTGCTGGTGTTTGCACTGAAGGATCCGGAGAATATCATCCGCGCCCTGCGCGGCGAAAAAATCGGAACGATCGTGAAGGAGGACTGATCCCATGTTAAAGGACGAGTACAAAGTTTACGAGGAAAAAATGAAGAAGAGCATCGACTCTGTGCTGAGCGACTTCGACACCGTGCGTGCCGGCCGCGCCAACGCGTCTGTGCTCAACCGCATCAGCGTGGACTACTACGGCACCCCCACGCCCATCCAGCAGATCGCGTCCATCGGCTCCCCCGATCCCCGGACGCTGGTCATTACCCCCTGGGATGCCAGCATCCTCAAGGGCATCGAAAAGGCCATTCAAGAGTCCGATCTGGGCATCAATCCCCAGAATGACGGCAAGTGCATCCGTTTGGCCTTCCCGCAGCTGACCGAGGAGCGCCGTAAGGAGCTGGTCAAGCAGATCCACAAGTATGCCGAGGGCGGCAAGGTGGCCGTGCGCAACATCCGCCGCGACGCGCTGGAGAACTTCAAGAAGCAGCAGAAGGCCTCCGAGATCACCGAGGACGAGCTGAAGATCGCCGAGAAGGATCTGCAGAAGATGACCGATGACAGCTGCAAGGAACTGGATAAGATCCTGGATAACAAGGAAAAGGAATTGATGTCTGTTTAATGGGACTGTTTACGAAGAAAACGCCCCATACGGCGGGGGAGGTGGACAGGAGCCGCCTTCCCCGCCATATCGCTGTTATTATGGACGGCAACGGCCGCTGGGCGAAAAAACGCGGCCTGCCCCGCACGGCGGGGCATAAGGTGGGGGCTGAGGTGTTCCGCGACATCGCCACCTACTGCAAAGAGTTGGGGCTGGACTACTTGACGATCTACGCTTTCTCCACGGAGAACTGGAAGCGCCCCGCGGACGAAGTGAACACCATCATGGAGTTGTTGGAGCAGTATCTCCGCGAGGCCATCGACACTATGGAGAAGGAGCACATCCGCCTGCGTTTCTTCGGCGACCTCAGTGCCCTTTCTCCGGAACTGCAGGCGCTGGCACATGAGACGGATGACATCTCCGGCCATTATACGGGGTTTCAGGCCAATGTCTGCCTGAACTACGGCGGCCGGGCGGAGATCCTCCGCGCCGCACAGCGGTGCGCGGAGCAGGGGCTGGATTGGACAGAGGAGAACTTCTCCGCAAATCTTTGGTCGGCGGGCATTCCCGATCCGGAGCTGATCATTCGCCCCAGCGGCGAGATACGGCTGAGCAATTTCATGCTGTGGCAGTGTGCCTACAGCGAGCTTTATTTCTGCGATACCCTGTGGCCGGACTTTACCCGGCGGGATCTGGATAAGGCCATTATCGACTATCAACGGCGTGACCGCCGGTTCGGCGGCGTGAAGTGAGGTGACGACCATGAAACAGAGAATACTGGTGGCGGTCATCGGCGTGCCGGCACTGATCGGCGTGCTGTGCTTTGCCCCGGACTGGGCCACGGCGGCGCTGGTGGCGGCGCTGTGCGTCATCGGCTGCCATGAGTTCATGGGCGCCGCCGCGCCGGAAAAGGCGCAGCACTGGTGGGGCCTGGCGGCTACGCTGGCGGTGTTTACCGTGTTTACGGTGTATTTCAGCGGCGGTGCCTTTGCGGGCACCACCGTACATAAGATCATGCTCTGGCTGCTGACGGCGCTGATCGTGGTGATGTTCATCGCGGCGGTGCAGGCCTTCGGCAAGGATGACGAGCTGGACTTTCCGGATATCTGCGCTATGGCGGTGTCCGGACTGGTGATCCCGCTGGCATTGGGCTGCCTGGTGCGGCTGCGGATGCTGGAATACGGCGCCGGGCTGGTGCTTATCCCTTTGGTGTCCGCCTTTATGAGTGACTCTCTGGCGCTGTTCGGCGGCATGCTGTTCGGCAGAACGAAGCTGGCGCCCCGCGTCAGTCCCAAAAAGACGCGCGAGGGCGCGGTCAGCGGCCTTGTGGGCGGCATGGCGGGTATGGTCCTGTTCCGCATTTTCTTTTTCCTGTGCACGGAGGTGCAGCTGCATATCGGCTGGTGTGTGCTGCTGGGATTGGTGGGTGCTGTCCTGGGACAGCTTGGAGATCTCAGCTTTTCCTGTGTCAAGCGCCAGTGCGGCATCAAGGACTACGGACGGCTGCTGCCGGGCCACGGCGGTGTGCTGGACCGATTTGACAGCGTGATTTTTGCCGCGCCGGTGACGTGGCTGCTCATCAATGCCGTCACGCTGTACTGAGAGGGTACTTATGACAAAAACCATCGCCCTGCTGGGCGCTACCGGCTCCATCGGACGGCAGACGCTGGAGGTCGTCCGCCAGCTGGATATCAGAGTGGCGGCACTGACCGCCAATACACAGATCGACCTGTTGGAACAGCAGGCGCGGCAGTTTATGCCGCGCCTTGCGGTGCTGTATGACGAAAACGCGGCGCTGGAGCTGCGGCAGCGGCTGCGGGGCACCGGCATCGAGGTCATGGCGGGAGAGGAGGGCCTTCTGGCTGCCGCCACTATGGCTGAGGCGGACACGGTGGTCACCGCGGTCATGGGCAGCGTGGGGCTGAAGCCTACTCTGGCAGCCATCGAGCAGGGCAAGCGCATCGCGCTGGCCAATAAGGAGACGCTGGTCTGTGCCGGTGAATTGGTCATGGCTGCGGCGGAGAAGTACGGCGCGGAGATCGTGCCGGTGGATTCCGAGCACAGCGCGGTGTTCCAGTGCCTGCAGGGCTGCCGTGACCGCGGCGAAGTGAGGCGTATTCTGCTGACCTGCTCCGGCGGGCCATTTTATGGCAGAAGCTTTGAAGAATTGGAATATGTCACGGCGGCGGACGCTCTGCGGCATCCCAACTGGCATATGGGGCCCAAGATCACCGTGGATTCCGCCACGCTGATGAACAAGGGGCTGGAGGTCATCGAGGCCATGCGGCTCTACCGCCTGCCTGTGGAGAGGGTGTGCCCGGTCATCCACCGCCAAAGCATCGTCCACTCTCTGGTGGAGTTCCGGGACGGCGCGCTGCTGGCGCAGCTGGGCACGACGGATATGAAGCTGCCCATCCGCTATGCGCTGACATATCCCCACCGGGCCGAAAGCCCGGATGTGCCGCTGGATCTGCTGAGGTGCGGCGCGCTGACCTTTGCCGAACCGGACGAAGGGGCGTTCCCCTGTCTGCGGCTGGCTCGCTATGCTGCCGCCGTGGGCGGCACCGCCTGCGCCGTTCTCAACGGCGCCAACGAGGCGGCGGCGGGCCTGTTCCTGCAGGGACGTATCGGCTTTAACGACATTGCCCGCCGGGTGGAGCATGCACTGGAGCGGGTGCAGGTGCAATATCAGCCAAGCCTTACGGATATACTGGAAGCAGACAGGGCGGCGCGGAGAGCGGCGCTTGACGGCTGAAAAGGAGTTAGCATACATGATCGTGTACATCATAGCGGCGCTGCTGGTGTTCGGCATCCTCATTGCCGTCCACGAGCTGGGGCATTTTCTGGCGGCCAAAGCCTGCGGTGTGAGAGTCAACGAGTTTGCCATCGGCATGGGGCCGGTGCTGTGGAAAAAGCAGAAGGGGGATACCCAGTATTCCCTGCGGGCCTTTCCGGTGGGCGGCTTTTGCGCCATGGAGGGAGAGGAAGAGGACTCTGACGATCCGGCGGCGCTGAATAACCAGGGCTTCTGGCATAAGCTGATCATTTTTGCCGCCGGCGCGGCCATGAATTTCCTGACGGGGATCGTCATCATATTCTGCCTGTATGCTCCGGCGCAGGGCTTTTACCAGCCGGTGATCTCCGGCTTTGCCGAAGGCTGCCCGCTGGAGAGTGCCGACGGTTTGCAGACCGGCGACCGCCTGGTATCCATAGACGGGGAGCGGGTGTATATCTACAGTGATATCGGCTTGCTGCTGGGTTTGAACCAGACCGGCACCTTTGATCTGGTGGTAGAGCGCGGCGGTGAGAAGGTGTATCTGGATGACTTTGCCATGGCGCGGCGGACGTATACCGACCAGAGCGGCAGTGAGTATACCGGATACGGTGTGTACTTCGGCGCGGCGGAGGCAACCTTCGGCGACAAGCTGGCCTATACCTGGAACAACGCCGTGGATTTTGTGCGCCTGGTGCGGCTGAGCCTGCAGATGCTGTTCACCGGCCAGGCGGGACTGAAAGATCTCAGCGGCCCGGTAGGCATCGTCTCTACCATGGTGCAGGTGGGGGAGAATTCCGCCACTGTTCAGGCGGCTGTGGAGAATATCGCCTATATCGCTGCGCTGATCGCTGTGAATCTGGCGGTGATGAATCTGCTGCCTCTGCCGGCACTGGACGGAGGGCGTATATTCTTCTTGATCATCAACGTGTTGTCCTGTACTGTTTTCAAGAGGACGATACCTTCAAAGTATGAGAATTATATCCACTTTGCGGGACTTGTTTTGCTGCTGACGCTGATGGTAGTGCTGGTATTCAGCGATGTCGGCAAGTTGATACACTGAGGAATAGCAAGGAGGCAAACGCCGTGACAAGACGTATACAGGTGGGCTCCGTGCCCGTAGGCGGCGGCGCAGAGGTATCTATTCAATCCATGTGCAATGTCCCGACAGAAAACGTGGAAGCCGTTGCGGCGCAGTGCTTTCGGCTGGAACAGGCCGGCTGTGATATCGTCCGTGTGGCCGTCCCTACAGAGGAAGCGGCCCGTGCCATCCCGGCCATCAAGAGCCGTATTCATATTCCGCTTGTGGCGGATATACACTTCGACTATAAGTTGGCGCTGTTGTGCGCCGAGGGCGGTATCGACAAGATCCGCATCAACCCCGGCAATATAGGAAGCAAAGAGAAGGTCCGCGCTGTGGCCGACGCCTGCCGCGAACGGGGAATACCCATCCGCGTGGGCGTCAACGGCGGTTCGCTGGAAAAGGACATTCTGCGGAAATACGGCGGCGTCACCGCGGAGGCGCTGGCAGAGAGCGCCTTGGGGCATGTGCGTCTGTTGGAAGACTGCCGTTTTGAGGATATTTGCATTTCCGTGAAGTGCTCACGGGTGCCGGTGAATATGGCGGCCTATGAGCTGCTGCATGAGAGAGTGGACTATCCTCTGCACCTGGGTGTTACCGAGGCGGGCACACCGGAGATGGGCGTGCTGAAGTCCGCTATCGGCATCGGAGGACTGCTGTGCCGGGGTATCGGCGATACCCTGCGGGTAAGCCTGACCGCCGATCCGGTGGAGGAGGTCGTGGCAGCAAAAAAAATACTGCAGGCCTGCGGACTGCGCCGCAGTGGGCCGGATCTGATCTCCTGCCCCACCTGCGGGCGGACAAAGTATGATATGCTCTCCGTTGCGCAGGAGGTAGAGCGGCGGCTGAGAGGGTGCGATAAGCCGATTACCGTGGCGGTGATGGGGTGTGTGGTCAACGGACCGGGTGAAGCCTCCGCCGCCGATGTGGGCATTGCCGGCGGCAACGGTGAGGGTTTGCTGTTTGCCAAAGGAAAGATACTGCGCAAGCTGCCGGAGAGCGAGTTGGTGGACGCGCTGTTTGAGGAAATAGACAAGTTGTAAGGTGAGGAAATGGCGGAAAAGGTACCGTTTTTTACATTGTTTGAGAGCTTTCAGGCACCGCGGCAGTTGAGGCTGCTGCTGCACGATGCCTATGCCGTCGGCGGTGTGCTGAACAGGGAGGCCCGGACGCTGGAGGTGCAGATAGAGAGCGGCGAGGCGCTGCCTCAAGCGGCCCAAGATGCGCTGCAGCAGATGCTGGCGCAGCAGTACGATCTGCGCCGGGTGCTGCTGCACTTCCGCGGAGCCGAGGCACAGAAGGACGACAGCGGCGTGCTGTGGGGCAAGGCCATCACGGGGAAGCTGACACCCATCGGCGAACTGAATATCAAACAGGGCAGCGCCATTGTGGAGGGCCGTGTGTTCAAGTCTGAGTGCTATGAGACGCGGCGCAAGGGCATGTGGACGCTGAATTTCAACATTACTGACGAGCACGGCTCGGTGGCCGTGCGTAAGGCCATGGACGAGAAGGAGGCCAAGGTGCTGGGCGGCACCGTCAGCGATGGTATGTGGCTGCGGCTGCAGGGCAAGGTGGAACTGACCTACGACGGCAAGGATATCTTGCTGCGCCCGGTGAACATCATGAAGATCAGCCATGCCTCCCGGCGGGACAACGCACCGGAGAAGCGGGTGGAGCTGCATTTGCATACACAGATGAGCAGCATGGATGCGCTGACGGATGTGGGCAAGGTGGTCAAGCAGGCGGCGGCCTGGGGCCATCCCGCCATCGCTATCACCGACCACGGCACGGTGCAGGCGTTTCCCAAGGCACGGGATGCCGGAAAGGGAAAGATCAAGATACTCTACGGCGTGGAAGGGTACTACGTCAACAATCTGGATGACCGTATCGCTGTCCACGGCCCGCAGGATCAAGATTTTAATGACGAGATCGTTTGCTTCGATATCGAGACCACAGGCTTGAAAGTACAGCGGGAGGCCATTACGGAGATCGGTGCGGTGGTGCTGAAAAACGGTCAGATCACCGACACGTTCCAGACATTTGTGAATCCGGGACGGCGGCTGACGCCGGAGATCATCGGACTGACAGGCATCACGGATGCCATGCTGGCGGATGCGCCGCCGCCGGAGGAGGCGCTGGCGGCGTTTTTGAAGTTTGTGGACGGCCGGCCGCTGGCGGCACACAACGCGGAGTTCGACATAGGCTTCATCCGGGCAGGGTGCCGTAAGGCGGGATTGGAGTTCGATCCTACCTATATCGACAGCTTGATCCTGGCGCAGAATCTGCTGCCGCAGCTGCACAAGTATAAGCTGGACATTGTGGCGGAGCATCTGGATCTGCCCGCCTTCAACCACCACAGAGCATCGGATGATGCGGGGATGGTGGGATACATGCTCATTCCGTTTTTTGAAAAGATGCGGCGGGAGATGGGTATCCACCGGCTGCAGGAGATCAACGGCGAAATGGAGAAGCTGCGGCCTTTGGGCGGCGGCAGCCGGCACCCCAAACACATCATCATCCTGGCCAAAAACAAGCTGGGATTAAAGCACCTGTACCAGTTGATCTCGGCGTCTAACTTGAAATATTTCAAGCGTGTGCCTATTATCCCCAAGACAGAGCTTGTCGCACACCGCGAGGGATTGATCATCGGCTCGGCCTGTGAGGCGGGCGAACTGTTCCGCGCAGTGGCGGATCACAAGGACTGGGCGGAACTGAAGCGTATCGCGGCGTTTTACGATTATCTGGAGATACAGCCCATCTGCAACAATATGTTCATGCTGCGCAACGGCAGTGTGCAGTCGGAGGAGGAACTGCGGGACTTCAACCGCACCATCGTCAGGCTGGGCCGCGAATTGGGCAAGCCGGTGTGCGCCACCGGAGACGTGCACTTCCAGGAGCCGGAGGATGAGGTCTACCGCCATATTCTGCTGGCCAGCAAGAAGTTTGCCGATGCGGATGCGCCGCTGCCTATCTACTTCAAGACTACGGAGGAGATGCTTGAGGAATTCTCGTACTTGGGGCCGGAGGAGGCCCGCCGGGTGGTCATCGACGATCCCCGCGGCATCGCCGACCGCATCGAGGATATTGAACTGCTGCCTCCGGGAAGACTGTTTCCGCCCCGGTTGGAGAACTCCGAGCAGGAACTGTACGACCGCGTATGGGACAAGTGCCATGAACTGTACGGCGACGAGCCGCCCCAGCTGATCGTGGATCCGGCTGGACGTGGAGCTGAAAAGCATCCTGGGCAAGTATGACGTGGTGTATATGTCCGCTCAGAAGCTGGTGCAGCGCAGCCTTGAAAATGGTTATCTGGTGGGCTCCCGCGGCAGTGTGGGTTCATCGCTGGTGGCGTATATGTCCGGCATCACAGAGGTAAACTCCCTGCCGCCCCATTACCGCTGCCCCAAGTGCCGTCATACGGAATTTGTCACCGACGGCAGCTATGGCTGCGGCGCGGATATGCCGGACAAGAATTGCCCGGAGTGCGGCACCAAGTACGCCAAGGACGGGTTTGACATCCCCTTCGAGACGTTTTTGGGATACGGCGGCGGCAAGGTGCCCGATATCGACCTGAACTTCTCCGGGGAGTATCAGGCGCGTGCCCACCAGCATGCCATTGAAATGTTTGGTAAGACACAGGTGTTCCGGGCCGGCACGATCGGTACGCTGGCGGAGAAGACCGCCTTCGGTATGGTGAAAAAGTACTTGGAGGAGCGGGGCGAGAGCGCCAGCAACGCGGAACTGGACCGCCTGACGCTGGGCTGCGTGGGTGTGCGCCGCACCACAGGACAGCATCCCGGCGGTCTGGTGGTAGTGCCGGACGACATGGACGTGGAGGACTTTACGGCGGTGCAGCACCCGGCGGACGATGCCAGCAGTGACACCGTGACTACCCATTTTGAATACCACTGCATGGAGGATAACCTCTTAAAGCTGGACATGCTGGGGCACGATGATCCCACGATGATCAAGATGCTGGAGGACTTGACCGGTGTCAATGCCCGCGCCATTCCGCTGGACGATCCGGATACCATGAGCATATTCACGTCCTCCAAGGTGCTGGGTTTTGAGAATGACGAGATACTGGGCCCCACCGGCGCGGTGGCGATCCCGGAGTTCAATACCCGCTTTACCCGCGGAATGCTGATGGACACTATGCCGCAGGATTTCAATACCCTGGTGCGGTTGTCCGGATTCTCCCACGGCACCGATGTGTGGTTGGGCAACGCCCGTGAGCTGATCGTGGGCGGTACAGCATCCGTTCTGGAAACGGTGGGGTGCCGTGACGACATCATGCTGTACCTCATTTCCATGGGCCTGGATCCCAAGATGTCCTTCAAGATCATGGAGGCCGTCCGTAAGGGCAAAGTAAAGAAAAAAGGATTTGAGGACGGCTGGGAGGAGGCTATGCGGGAGCATCAGGTGCCGGATTGGTACATCGGTTCCCTGGCCAAGATCGGCTATCTGTTCCCCAAGGCCCACGCCGTGGCCTATGTGATGATGGCCTTCCGCATTGCCTGGTTCAAGGTGCATGAGCCGCTGGCCTTCTACGCCACGTTCTTTTCTATCCGGGCCAAGGCCTTCGATGCAGAGTACTGCTGCGCCGGTATGGACGCGGTGAAGCAGAAGATCAAGGAGATCGAGAACAATAAGGACGCTACGGATGTGGAGCAGAACCTGCTGGTAACGCTGGAGGTGTGCTACGAGTTCTATCTGCGGGGCTTCCACTTTGACACCATCAGCATCTACGACTCAGATGCCACACATTTTAAGGTCACGGAAAACGGCCTGCTGCCGCCCTTTGTTACCGTGCGCGGGCTGGGGGAGACGGCGGCGCTGGACACGGTGGAAAAACGGAAGGGGAATACGTTCATCTCGGTGGAGGAGTTCGCCACCACCTGTAATAAGCTCAGTAAGACACATATCGAGCAGCTGAGGGCGCTGGGTGCTTTCGCCGGCATGGCGGATACCAGCCA
>CAVGEC010000001.1:0-29500 GCA_963628195.1 Bacteroidaceae bacterium | reverse complement strand
TCGGCGCACATATCCTGCGCAACGAAAGCCGTGCCCCAGATAAAGGCGGCCAGAATGGGGAAGACCACTTGCCGCATCTGATTGTGTTTCATGTCAACGATGTCCTTTCTCTATTTATTCTTTGCCTATTCTCTGTTTATTCTTTGTCTACTCTTTGTCTATTCTCTGGTTATTCTTTGGTTATTCTTTGGTTTTCGGTGCACCGGTATGCCATTGGAACTTGCGTTCCTGGTGGCGCAGCAGGCGCGTGATGTTCTCCCGATGGCACCAGATCACCAGCGCGGCGATCAAGATGGCCAGCATCGTGTACAGGATGCTCCGGCCGCAGAAGAAAAATGTGCTGATGGGCATGGATACGGCGGCGCAGATAGAACCGAGGGAGACGTATCTCGTCAATAGCCACAGAGCGACGAACAGACTCCACGCGATGAGAGCGATACGCCAGTCCAGCAACCACACCAGCGTACCGCCGGACAGGATGCCCTTGCCGCCCTTGAAGCCGAAGAACACCGGGAACATATGTCCCAGTTCACAGCCGAGGCCGCCCAGCAGAACACCCAGCGTCCAGTCGCCGAACAGATGGCCGAACATAGCGCCGCCCAGAAGACAGGCCAGAACGGTCTTGCCCATATCGAACAGGATGACGCCCAAGGCATATCTGGCGCCGTAGGTGCGGTAGAAGTTGGTCAGTCCGGCGTTGCCGCTGCCATGCTGCCGCACGTCATCGCGGATGATGAAGCGGCTGACCATCACAGAGCCGTTGAGGCAGCCCAGAAAGTAGCCCAACAGCAGCAGAATGAACCATGACAGCAGATATACACCCCAAGTACTGTTCAATTCTCGTTCTCCCCCTTCTGACGGATGGTCAGTACGATGGGAGTGCCCTCCAGACCGAATACGCTGCGCAGCTGGTTTTCCAGATACCGCTGGTAGGAAAAATGGAACAGCTTCTTGTCATTGCAGAAGATGACGAAGTGCGGCGGTTTTACGCCCACCTGCGTCATATAGTAGATCTTAAGACGGCGGCCCTTGTCCGTGGGGGGCTGGACACGAGTCTGGGCATCGGCCAGAACGCTGTTCAGCGTGCCGGTGGTGATGCGCATGGCCGCCTGGTCATTGACGTAGTTGATCAGCTCGAACAACCGTCCCACGCGCTGCCCGGTCAACGCGGAGATGAACAGAATGGGAGCGTAGGGCATATAGCTCAGGTCCCGGCGGATATCCTCCCGCATGCGATCCATGGTCTTGCCGTCTTTCTCGATCAGATCCCATTTGTTCACCACGATGATACAGGCCTTGCCCGCGTCGTGGGCCAGGCCGGCCACCTTGGTGTCCTGCTCTGTCACCCCCTCCTGAGCGTCAATAAGGATCAGACACACGTCGCTGCGATCAATGGCCATGGTGGCCCGCAGTACGCTGTATTTCTCGATGTTGTCATCTACCTTGGACTTCTTGCGCATGCCGGCGGTGTCGATGAAGTTGTACTTGCCATACTGGTTCTCGAAATAGCTGTCGATGGCATCGCGGGTGGTGCCGGCCACATTGCTGACGATGACGCGTTCCTCGCCCAGAATGCGGTTGGTTAAGCTGGATTTGCCCACATTGGGCTTGCCGATGATGGCCACCTGCACCACGTCGGAGTCGTCCTCCTCGTCCGTTTCTGGGGGAAAGTACTTGATGCACTCGTCCAGTAAGTCGCCGGTGCCGTGGCCGTGGACGGCAGAGACGGCCACCGGATCGCCCAGGCCCAGGTTATAGAATTCATAAAAGTCTGGATCCACCGCGCCCACGGAGTCCATCTTGTTTACAGCCAGGACAATGGGCTTGCGGCTGCGCTGCAGCATGCCGGCCACCTCCTGGTCGGAGGCAGTGAGGCCGGTCTTGATATCTGTGACGAAAATAATAACGTCCGCGTTGTCGATAGCGATCTGGGCCTGCTCCCGCATGAACGCCAGGATCTGACTGTCGGTGTTGGGCTCGATGCCGCCGGTATCCACCAGACGGAATTTGCGGCCCACCCACTCACTCTCGCCATAGATGCGGTCGCGGGTGACGCCGGGGGTGTCCTCCACGATGGACAACCGCCGGCCGATGATCTTGTTGAACAGCATGGACTTGCCCACGTTGGGACGCCCCACAATAGCGATCAATGGTAATGCCATAGTTTAACCCTCTCTTTCCAGCATGGCGTCCAGCAGGTCGCCGCCGTCTATCCCCACGATCTGCACCGGGCAGCCCAACTCCTCGCTGAGACGCTCCACGGTGTAGTCGTCCAAAAATACATTTTCACCGTGCCGCAGCATGTGCAGCGGCAGCAGTACACGGCCCAGGGCGGGAACGCGCCGCAGTTGGGCCGACAGATCCTGCCCCGTCAGCAGGCCGGCCACGTCGATGGTGTGGCCAAAGAAGTCGTTCTCCACGGCGATGACCTGTCCCCGCAGTGCGGGGAACCAGGATCTGGCCTGCTCCAGCAGATAGTTCATAAAGGGCGCCGCCGCCGTGCCGGTGGCGATGGTGAACGGAGACGGTGCCTCGCCGTGCTCCTCCAGACGCATGGCACTGAGAAAATCCTGCTCAAGTGAGCGCAGCATGCCTACGCCGTTTTCCAGTTGACGGTAGCCCTCGTAATAGTCCTCCTGCGGCAGCTCTATCCCCGCCCGGAGAAACAGCTCATCCGCGCAGAAGAATCTGCGGGTGCCGAAGCGGCGCAGGTTCTCCTGCCCGAATTCCTCGGCAATGGCGATGATCTCCCGTGCGCAGTCCTTGTCCACAGGCCGCAGCTTGGCCAGCCCCTGACGGTACTTGGTGATGCCCACCGGCACCAGAGAGCAGCTGGAAAACTGCCATTCCGTCAGATCCCGCAGCGTGCGGCGCAGCTGGTCGCCGTCGTTCCAGCCGGGGCAGACCACGATCTGACCGTTCATGACGATGCCCGCCTTGCAGAAGGCCTGGATATAGTCCAGAGAACGGGCGGCGTTCTTGTTGCCCAGCAGTGTGCAGTGCAGCTGCGGATCGGTGGCGTGGACAGAGACATTGATGGGACTGATGTGCAGGTCGATGATCCGCTGGGCCTCCCGTTCCGTCAGGTTTGTCAGCGTGATGTAGTTGCCCAGCAGGAAGCTCAGCCGTGCGTCGTCATCCTTGAAGTACAATGTGGAGCGCATGCCGGGCGGCATCTGATCCACAAAGCAGAACAGACAGTGGTTGGCGCAGGAGCGCATTTCGTCCATCAGATAGGTGTCAAAGTTCAGCCCCAGATCCTGCCCCTCGGCCTTGCGTATCGTGAGGCTGCGCACTTCGCCCGATGCTGTTTTCAATTCCAGGTGCGATACCGGATCGTAGCCGTAAAACCGATAGTCCAGCACGTCCACGATGGTGTGACCGTTGATGGTCAGCAGCTGCTCGCCCACCTGAATGCCGGCGCGCGCCGCGGGGCTGTGCCGGTCAATGGCGGTGATGATGGTACTCATAATGCGTCCTCTTTCGTAAAAGGGTACCATCGATTGACAAGGGCAGACACGGTTTTGACAGGCAGAAATGCGCCCATACCGCGTCAAGCCCCTTGACAATACGGCAAGTATTCTCTGCGGGACTTTCCTTGTCTGGACACATTTCTGCTCCGGCAAAACTGCTCCGCACCTGCCAGCGATGGATTTTCGAGTGATTTTTGGCTTTTGAGACGCCGCTGGGCTACCGCCCAGCAAGGCGAAAAAGGCAAAAAGCGCCGGGAAGACACGCTGTCAGGCGTGTTTGCCCTTGTCAATCGATGGTATAATGCCACATAGTAATCATAATCAATTCATTATACCGTTTTTTGCTGTGGGACGCAAGCATAATATAGTATATCCGCCGAATGGGCATTTGTAAAACGACTGATTTCGATGTATCTCATGACAAAAAATAGGCATGCGGCGAAAAAACAGGAGGGAAGCAAAGCTTCCCTCCTGCAAAGGCACAAAAGAACTTATTTCGCGGCCACAGACTTGACGACCTTCACCTCGCGGCCGTTGTAGCTGCCGCACTCCGGGCACATTCTGTGGGGGAGATGCAGCGCGCCGCACTTGGCGCACGCCACCAGCGTGGGAGCTGCCAGCTTCCATACGGAAGAACGTCTCTTATTGCGTCTTTGCTTGGATACTTTTCCCTTAGGGACTGCCATGTTGACACCTCCTTGGTCTTAATTGCCTGAGCAGCAATGTAATACAAAATTCACTCGTCCTTCTGCAGCAGCTGCGCCAGCTTGGCCAGTCGGGGATCCACTGCTTTTTTGCATCGGCAGCTCTCCCGATTCAAGTTCGCGCCGCAGCCGGGGCACAGCCCCTTGCAGTCCTCGGAGCATAAAAACTTCGTGTCCATGTCGAGGATGAAGGCATCTCTTGCCAATTCCCCCACGTCCGCCTCGTCGTTGTCCAGCACGATGATGTCGTCGCTTTCATCGGACTCGCGCTCCTCTGCCAACACGCAGTTGTAACGCACTGTCTTGTCCGCGTCGTATTCCTCGCCGCACCGGTCACAGGTGCAGTGGAGCGTGGTGGTCAGCGTCATAGCGCACAGCAGCAGCCCGGCTTTGTTCTCCAATCGGCAGTCCACAACAACCGGACGGGAGACAGGGTGGGAACCGCCGAATTCCAGGTCGGACAGATCCATTTCAAAACGGACATCCTGCCGGGCATCGGGGGTATGCAGCAGCTTGTTGACGTTCAAACGCATAGTACACCTCACAATGGCACGAGTAGTATTATAGCCGACACAAAATGCCTTGTCAAACATTTTCTTACAAATATTTTGACTTTTTTCAAAAACACGGTACAATAGGCAGAGAAACAGGCGGGGAGGATGCCATTATGCGGGAACTGACCATCGGGAAGAACGATGCCGGAGCGCGTCTGGACAGGTTTTTATCCAAGGCGCTGCCGCTGCTGCCGCCCGCTCTGGCCCAGAAGTATATCCGCATCAAGCGGGTGAAGGTCAACGGCGGACGCGCCCAGCGGGATCAGCGGCTGTGCGAAGGGGATGTGCTGCAGCTGTACATCAACGATGAGTTCTTTGACAAGCCCTCGGAGGAGAACATGTTCCTGACGCTGTTCAAGCCGAAGCTGACGGTGGTGTATGAGGACGAGCATCTGCTGTTGGCGGACAAGCCCCAGGGGCTGGTGGTGCATGCCGACGAGACGGAGAAGGTCAACACGCTTATCAACCATATTCAGGCGTATCTGTATCAGAAGCGGGAGTGGAATCCCAGATGGGAGAACGCCTTCGCGCCGGCGCTCTGCAACCGCATCGACCGCAATACCGGAGGTATCGTTATTGCCGCCAAGGATGCCGAGACGCTGCGTGTCATCAATGAGAAGATACGCAGCAGGGAGTTGGACAAGCGCTATCTGTGCGTCACCGTGGGGCGCCCCAAGCGTGATGAGGGGCGGGCGGAGTGCTTTCTGCTGAAGGACGAGAAGAAAAAGCAGGTGTCCGTGTACCACAAGCCTGTCCCCGGCGGAAAGACCGCCGTTACGGACTACAGGGTGCTGGAGACAAGAGGCGGGCTGAGCCTTTTGGAGATCGGATTGGAGACGGGCCGCACCCACCAGATACGCGCCACCATGGCCGATCTGGGCTGCCCGCTGCTGGGCGACGGTAAATACGGCCGGGGGGATGTGAACCGGCGGTACGGCGAGACGCGGCAGGCCCTGTACGCCTATAAGCTGACGTTTGATCTGCCCACGGACGCGGGGCATCTGAATTATCTGCGGGGCCGCACATTTGAGGTGCAGAACGTGCCCTTTCGGGACAAATATTTCGGCTGAATACGCAGCACGGGACGGCACACGCCGCCCCGTGCATTTTTTTGCGGGAAAAAGCGGAAAATCCATTGACTTTCCCGGCGCTTTTATATATAGTGTACTCGCCATCTTTCGACGGGAAAAGCAGCATGTGAACAGACGTGCTGCCGTCACGACGGAAGAGGGCTATTTTACTGATGAATGGAGGAGGATAAATGTCCAAAGAGTTGATTCGCCTGCGGGATCTCTGCATGGCGTTTGACGACGAGCTGGTTCTCGATCACATCAATCTTTACATCAACGATTCCGAATTCCTCACGCTGCTTGGCCCCAGTGGGTGCGGCAAGACCACCACACTGCGGATCATCGGCGGTTTCACCACGCCCACCAGCGGCGATGTGACCTTCGACGGCGAGAGGATCAACGATGTCCCGCCCCATAAGCGGCAGATCAACACGGTATTCCAGAAGTATGCGCTGTTTCCGCATCTGGACGTGTTTGAAAACATAGCCTTCGGCCTGCGCATTGCCAAAGTGCCGGAGGACGAGATACGGCAGCGTGTCGGCGAAATGCTGGAGGTCGTCAGCCTGAAGGGCTTTGACCGCCGGCGTGTCGACCAGCTCTCCGGCGGACAGCAGCAGCGCGTGGCCATCGCCCGTGCACTGGTGAACCGACCGAAGGTGCTGCTGCTGGACGAACCGCTGGGTGCGCTGGATCTGCGTCTGCGCAAGGATATGCAGAACGAACTGAAACGCATCCAGCAGCAGATGGGCATCACGTTTATATATGTTACCCACGATCAGGAGGAAGCGCTGACCATGTCCGACACCGTGGTGGTCATGGACAAGGGACGCATCCAGCAGATCGGCACCCCGGAGGATATCTACAACGAGCCGAAGAACGCCTTTGTGGCGGACTTCATCGGCGAGAGCAATATCCTCAACGGCACGATGGTGCGGGATAAGGTCGTGAAAATGTACGGTAAGGAGTTTCCCTGTGTGGACGGCGGTTTTGCCGAAAACGAGCCTGTGGACGTGGTCATCCGCCCGGAGGACATCGATATCGTCCCCGTGGAACAGGGCCAGCTGGTGGGTACTGTTACCAACGTGACCTTCAAGGGTGTGCAGTACGATATCATCGTGGATTTCCGCGGCTTCAAGTGGTTGATCCAGACCACCGATCACTCCCCGGTGGGGGCCCGCATCGGCGTGAAGATCGATCCGGAGGGCTTCCACATCATGAAAAAGAGCGAGTATTCCGGTATGTTCGGAGATTATTCCTCCTATTCTGAGGAATACGAAGAACTGGCGGATGCCGGCGCCGAGCCGGAAGAGGAGGAGAGCGAGGATGAAGAGTAAGCTCTCCCGTTTCGCCGTGCCCTATGTGGTGTGGATGGCACTGTTTGTGGTGGCTCCCATCATCATTATGGTCATCTATGCCTTCTCCGGCGTCGAGGGCGGCTTTACGCTGGATAACTTTGTCCAGATGGGCGGCTATGCCGCCGTATTCGGCCGTTCCTTCAAGCTGGCGCTGATCGCCACGGCCATCTGCCTGCTGCTGGGCTATCCGGTGGCCTATCTTCTCAGCCGGGAGGGTGAGCGCTTCCGCCGCACGGCCATGGTGCTGATCATGCTGCCCATGTGGATGAACTTCCTGCTGCGCACTTATTCCTGGATGACCATTCTGGAGAACAACGGCCTGCTGAACCAACTGTTCCAGAAGCTGGGCATCATCGCCCTGTATAATCACATCACAGGCAGCAGCCTGGAGTATTTCACCATGATCGATACCCAGGGGGCCGTGGTGCTGGGCATGGTCTATAACTACCTGCCCTTCATGATCCTGCCCATCTATTCCGTGATCTGCAAGCTGGATCACTCCCTGCTGGAGGCGGCCCGCGACCTGGGCGCCAACACCGTTACGGTGTTCCGCAAGGTCATTCTGCCGCTGTCGCTCCCCGGTGTGCTGTCGGGCATCACCATGGTATTTGTACCCTCCGTGTCCACGTTCGCCATCAGCCGTATGCTGGGCGGCGGTACGGAATTGCTGCTGGGCGATCTGATCGAGCGGCAGTTCCTGGGCGGGGCGTATAACCCGCAGCTGGGCGCGGCCATCTCCCTGGTGATGATGCTGATCGTCGTTGTCTGTATGCTGGTGATGAACCGGTTCGGCGAGGGTGAGGAACAGGCGGTGATGCTATGAGACAGAGAAAGGGCAACTCCGTCGGCGATCGCCTGCTGATGGTCCTGGTGGGCCTGTTCCTGTACGCGCCCATTATCATCCTGATCGTCTTTTCCTTCAATGCCGGCAACAGCTCCAGCGTCTGGAAGGGCTTTTCCCTCCACTGGTATTCCGAACTGCTGAACAACCGGCTCATTATGCACAGCGTGTATACCACGCTGCTGGTGTCTCTGCTGGCCACCGTGATCGCCACCATTGCGGGCACCTTTGCCGCCATCGGGTTTTACGGCATGCGCCGCCGGGCGCGGAACGGCTTGATGGCCGTCAACAACATCCCCATGATGAACGCGGACATTGTCACCGGCGTCAGCCTGTGCCTGCTGTTCGTGGTGTTCTTCAACGGCTGGCATAGCTTTGCCGTGTGGGTAAACGGCTGGCAGTCCCTGGTGGTGCTGCCGGAGCGTCTGACACTGGGCTTTGGTACGCTGCTGATCGCCCATGTCTGCTTCAATATCCCCTACGTCATCCTGTCCGTGGGCCCCAAGCTGCGGCAGATGGACCGCAACCTTATCGACGCGGCGCAGGATCTGGGCTGCACCTGGATGCAGGCGTTCTGGAAGGTCATTATCCCGGAGATCAAGCCCGGTATCGTCTCCGGCGCGCTGACGGCTTTCACCATGTCCATTGACGACTTTATCATCAGCTACTTTACGGCGGGCACTTCGTCCTCCACGCTGGCCATGACCATCTATGGCATGACCAAAAAGCGCGTCAGCCCGGAGATCAATGCTGTGTCCACGCTGCTGTTCGTCACGGTCATTATCCTGCTGGCGATCATCAATCTGCGGGAAAATCACGCGGAGCATCACCGTGCCCATCACGAGGCGGCTGCACCGGCCCCGATGCCGAAAAAGCATCCGGGTCTGGGCAAAAAGATCGTCGCCGGCGCCATGGCCTGTGTGCTGGTGGTCGTGCTGATCGTCACCGGTACGGCAGCCCGCAGCGAGCGGGTGGTGAACGTGTGCTCCTGGGGTGAGTATATCGATGAGTCCCTCATCACCGAGTTTGAGGAACAGACCGGTATCCGCGTCAACTACCAGACTGCCGAGAGCAACGAGGCATTGTACTCCCTTATCAAGATGGGCGGCGCGGACTTCGACGTGATTGTGCCCTCCGACTACATGATCGCCCGGCTGATCCAGGAGGATATGCTGGCGGAGTTGGATTACGACGCCATCCCTAACTTTGAGAAGATCGATCCTCAATTCACCCATCTGAGCTACGATCCGGAGAACAAGTACACCGTGCCCTACACCTGGGGCAGTGTGGGCATCATCTACAACACCGCCATGGTGGACGAGCCCATTACCAGCTGGGGCGCTATGTTCGACGAGAAGTACGCCGGACAGGTGCTGATGATCAACAACTCCCGCGATGCGCTGATGGCGGCGCTGTGCTATCTGGGCTACGACATCAACACCACGGACCAGGGACAGCTGACCGAGGCCTTTGAACTGGTGAAGAACGCCAAGGACAAGGGTGTGTATCAGGCCTTCGTTATGGATGAGATCTTCGGCAAGATGGAGGGCGGCAACGCGGCCATCGCCATGTACTATGCCGGTGATTATCTGACCATGCTGGAGAACAACGAGGACCTGGCCTTTGTTATCCCGGAGGAGGGCAGCAACTGGTTCGTGGACGCCATGTGCATCCTGAAGTCCAGCCAGCACAAGGAGGAGGCCCAGGAGTGGATCAACTTCATCGCCTCCACCGACAGCAATCTGGCCAACATGGACTACATCTGGTACGCTTCCCCCAACGCCGAGGCGCTGGCGGAGTACCCCGCCTACTATGAGGCGTTGTATGAGGAGCCGCTGGACGAGGATATCTACAACATCATGGCCATCCCCGACGAGGAACGCGAGCGCTGTGAGCTGTATGTGAACCTGCCACAGGAGACGCTGAAGTTTTATGACAAGCTGTGGACGCAGCTGGGTGTATAGCACCGCGCCTGCGTGCACAGCAAGAAGTGCTTTCAAGTTTGGAGGAAAGAATATGATCGAAGTCGGCATGACCTATACCGCTGAAAAGACCGTCACCCCGGATATGACCGCCAAGGCCATCGGCTCCGGCGGGTTGGAGGTGTTCGGCACCCCCTTTATGATGGGCTTGATGGAGTACGCCGCCATGCAGTGCGTACAGCCGGAGCTGCCGGAGGGCAAGGGCACCGTGGGTGTGGAGATATCTTCCAGCCATCTGGCCCCCACGCCTGTGGGCATGAAGGTCTCCGCCACCGCCGAAGTGACGGGTATCTCCGCCAACGGAAAGATGATCACCTTCAAGGTCACGGCGCACGATGCCGAGGGCTTGATCGGTGAGGGTACCCACACCCGCGCCGTCATCGACAACGTCCGCTTCCTGCAGAAGTGCAGCGACAAGCTGGCACGCGTGTAAAGGTCAAAAAGCCGCCCGAAGGGCGGCTTTTTTCTTGTCATAGGCGGCGGTGTTTGGTATAATAAACCGGTACTATTATCGGGGGAGGGGAGAAAAGCATGCGCGTTTTGGCCACCATAGGTTTCTCTTTCTCCGCCGGTATTTTTCTGGCGGCGCTGCTGCCCTGGAGCGGCTGGCAGATATATGCCGCCGCCGGCACGATGCTGCTGGCGCTGGTGTGGTTTTTTGCCGCGCGGAGATGGAAATGCTTCCGCCGCGGCCTGCTGATCCTGCTGCCGCTGGCGGTATCACTGACGTATTTCTTCGGTTATCAGCGTCTGGTGCAGCAGCCGGTAGAGGATCGCTGCGGTACGGTGTCGGATTTCTCGGCCACGGTCTGTGACTGGCCCCAGGCCACGGAGCGCGGCGCCAAGGTCACGGTGCAGCTGGAGGGCTTCCATAGGGCCAAGGCCGTGTATTACGGGGAAAAGGAACTGCTGGCGCTGTGCCCCGGCAGCAGAGTTACCGGCACGGCCCAGTGGCAGTCCGCCGCACATATTCACAACGATGATGTAACGCACTTTACCGCCCGCGGTGTATATGTCCTGCTGTACGGCAGGGGAGATCTGCGGACGGAGGCTGGCACGGAGGACTCTTTGCGTTGGCTGCCCCAGCGGGCGGCCAAGGCCTTCCGCGAGAAGATCGCCGAAGTGTGGGACGATCCGCGTGTCAGCGGCTTTCTCACCGCGGAGCTGACCGGGGACAAATCCGCGATGGATGACGGTGACTATCTGGCCATGCAGGAGACGGGGCTGGCCCACCTGTTCGCTGTTTCCGGGCTACACTGTGCTTTCCTGGTGTCGCTTTTGTCGACGCTTGTTTCCAGACGTAAGTCTCTTTTGTGCGCCGTCACTATCCCCGCGCTGCTGTTCTACATGGTCATGGTGGGCCTTAGCCCTTCGGTGGTGCGGGCCTGTATCATGCAGATATTTTTGCTGGTGGCGCCACTGTTCCGCCGGGGCAGCGATCCGCTGACCAGCCTGGCCGCGGCGCTGCTGGTGATCCTGTTGAGCAATCCCTTCTCCGCCGCCAGCATCAGCCTGCAGCTGAGCTTTTCCGCCACGCTGGGAATGGTGCTGCTGTCACCGCGGCTGTATAAGCTGCTGATGGTGTGGTACAAGGGCAGGAACCGCACCCTGCGCTTCGTGCTGTGCTTTGTGGCGGCCAACCTGTCCGCTACGTTCAGCGCCGTGGTGCTCACCGCGCCGCTGACGGCCTGGTATTTCCGCATTTTTGTGCTGGTGGCCCCGTTGTCCAGCCTGCTGGCCGTGCCGGCGGCAGGATGGAGCTTTATGGCCGCCTTTGTCACGGCGCTTCTGGGGTTTGTGTGGCTGCCTCTGGCGCGGCTGCTGGGCTGGCTGGCCTGGCTGCTGGTGCGCTATATCCTCTGGCTGGCCAACGGTATGATGTCCTGGCGCTATCACGCGGTCTATTTCACCACGCCATATCTGGTCTACTGGCTGCTGTTTTTGTACGCGGCATTTATCGGCTGCGCGGTTACGCCGGACGGCAGGAGGAAATACCTGTTGGCGTCGCTGCTGTCGGCGGTTACACTGTTTGCAGCGGTTTGGGTGAACCGGCAGGATTATCAATACGGCACGTTTTCCGCCCTGGCGCTGGATGTGGGCCAGGGGGAGAGCATCATCCTCCGGTCCGGCGGCGAGACGGTACTGGTGGACTGCGGCAGCAGCAACAGCTACGAGGATCCTGGCGGTCTGGCTGCCGATACGCTCCACAGTATGGGCGTCCGGGAACTGAGCGCTGTAGTGGTGACGCATTACCATGCTGACCATACGAACGGCCTGTACGAGGTGCTGCGCCGTGTTCCGGTGGACAGGCTCTATCTGCCGGATATCGAGGACGAATACGGCGTCCGTGACCGTCTGGTGTTACTGGCAGAGGAAAAAGACGTGCAGGTGTGTTATGTGACCGATACTACCCGATGTGCGCTGGGACAGGGAGAACTGACCATCTACCCGCCTGTGCAGTCCGGCGGCGACCTGAACGAGCTGGGCTTGACTGCGCTGGCCACGGCCGGTGATTTCGATCTGCTGATCACCGGGGATATGTCCGGCGCCACCGAGCGGCGGCTGGTGGAGACGTACCCACTGCCGGATATCGAAGTTCTGCTGGTCAGTCACCACGGCTCACGCTACAGCTCGGATATGCGCTTTCTCAGGGCCGTCTCGCCGGAGGCGGCGGTCATCAGCGTGGGCGATAACAGCTATGGCCACCCTGCGGAGGAGACGCTGCAGCGTTTGCTGGCGGCAGGGGCGGAGATATGGCGTACGGACCTGCAGGGAACCATTCGCATTACCGTGAACGGAGGATAATATGGCGAAGGAGAGAAACGAAAAGGCCCCTGGCTATGATGAACTGCACACGGCGCTGCAAAGCGGACGCATAGGCAATGTCTATGTGTTTTACGGTGAGGAGACATACCTCATGCAGCAGGCCGTGGCCGAATTGAAGGAACTGTTGGTGCCGGCGGGCTTCGAGGAATTCAACTACCACCGTCTCACGGGAAAGGGCCTCACCATCCAGGAGGTCACGGAGGCGGCGGAGGCCATGCCTATGATGGCCCAGCATACGCTGGTCACTGTAACGGACATGGATCTGTTCAAGCTGGACGAAGCCCAGCGCGGTGCGCTGGTGCTGCTGCTGAATGATTTCCCGGAGTACTGCACACTGGTGTTTTTGTACCGGCAGATACCCTACAGGAAGGACGGCAAGCTGAAAAAGCTGACCGCTGCGCTGTCGGAGCACGCGCAGGAGATCGAGTTTGCCCAGCAGGGGCAGCAGAAGCTGCAGCGCTGGGTACGCCGGCGTTTTGCCGCCGCCGGAAAGGAGATCGATGCCGCGGTGACGGATCATCTGCTGTTCACCTGTGGCAGCCTCATGGACGGTCTGGTGCCTGAGATCGCCAAGATCGCCGCCTATGCCAGAGGGCCGAAGATCACCGTGGAGGATATCAACGCCGTGGCAGATCCCGTGCTGGACGCCCGCGTGTTCGATATGACCGACGCCGTGGCAGCCCGCGACTATGACAAGGCGGCAGAGCTGCTGGCGGAGCTGCTTCGCATGCAGGAGGAGCCGATCCGCATCCTGGCGGCGGTGGGAAAGATGCTGCGCCAGCTGTACACGGCCCGCCTGGCCATAGACGGCGGCAAGGATGTCCTCTGGGTAAAGGACCTGTGGCGCATGAAGTCCGACTATCCCGCCAAAAAGCTTCTGCGCTCGGCGCAGAATGTCCGCCGCAGCTGGTGCCGCGACGCCATCAAGCGCTGTCAGGTGCTGGACCGCCGTATGAAAAGCGAACGCAATATGGACAGTGAGGGAGAGCTGAAGCTGTTCCTCATGGAATTGGCAGGTGTAAAATGAAGCCCCGTGTCCGCGAGGTCATCGTGGTAGAGGGCCGCTACGACAAAAATACGCTGCTGCAGGCGGTGGATGCCGCCGTGGTGGAGGTGGGCGGCTTCGCCGTATTCAATGACCGGGAAAAGGTGGCCTATCTGCGCGCCTTGGCGGAGAAACGGGGATTGATCCTGCTGACCGATCCGGATGGGGCGGGTTTTGTGATACGGAACCATTTGAAAAGCTGCCTGCCGCCGGAGCAGCTGAAACAGGCCTATATCCCTGATGTATACGGCAAGGAGCGCCGCAAGAAAAAACCCGGTAAGGAGGGGAAATTGGGCGTGGAGGGCATGAAGCCGGAAGCACTGGCGGAGGCCCTGCGCCGTGCCGGCGCCACCTTTGAGGGGGAGGATATGCCCCGCCGTACAGCCGGAATCACCAAGGCCGACCTGCTGGACAAGGGACTCATCGGTCCCGGCAGCGCGGAAAAGCGCAGCCGGCTGCAGGAACGGCTGGGGCTCCCGGCCCGGCTCACCGCCAACGGCCTGCTGGAGGCGTTGAACCTGCTGCTGACTCGCGAGGAGTTCGACGCGCTGTAAAAAGCTGGACCGGGCGGGTAAAGTACTTGCATTTGGCATGTATTTCCGCTATAATTATCTACTGTGTTTACGCACAAAATGACTGCATAAGGAGTGTGAGACAATGACCGAGGAAACAAAGGCCACTACCCCCGCGGCTGAGGAGGTAACGGAGAGCAAAAACTTTATTCTGAACTTTATCGACGAGGACATCGCAGAGGGTGGTCAGTTCCAGGGAATGACCGTCCACACCCGTTTTCCGCCGGAGCCCAACGGCTATCTGCATATCGGCCACTGTAAGGCGCTGACCATCGACTTTGGCACCGCCGAGCGTTACAATGGCCTTTGCAACCTGCGTATGGATGACACCAACCCCACCAAAGAGGATGAGGAGTTTGTGGAGGCTATCAAGCAGGATATCCATTGGCTGGGCTTCGACTGGGGCGACCGGTTCTTCTACGGCAGCGACTACTTTGAGGAGGACTACCGCCAGGCGGTGCTGCTGATCAAAAAGGGCCTGGCCTATGTCTGCCAGCTGACGCCGGAGGAGTTCAAGGCCAACCGCGGAGACATCGGTATTCCCGCCGTGTCTCCTTACCGCGACAGGCCCATTGAAGAGAGCCTTGATCTGTTTGCCCGCATGCGTGCCGGTGAGTTCCCCAACGGTGCCATGACTTTGCGGGCCAAGATCGACCTGGCCAGCGGCAACTTCAACATGCGTGATCCGGTCATCTACCGCATCAACCATATGGCGCACCATCGCCAGGGCACCAAGTGGTGCATCTATCCCATGTACGACTTTGCCCATCCCATCCAGGACGCGCTGGAGGGCATCACCCACAGCTTGTGCTCTCTGGAGTTCGAGGCCCATCGCCCCCTGTACAACTGGGTTATCGAGCACTGTGAGCTGCCCGCGCATCCCCGGCAGATCGAGTTTGCCCGCCTGGGCATCGACCACACGGTCATGTCCAAGCGTAAGCTGCGCAAGCTGGTGGAGGAGAACTACGTTTCCGGCTGGGACGATCCCCGTATGCCCACGCTTTGCGGTCTGCGCCGCCGCGGCTACACCGCCGCCGCCATCCGTAATTTCTGCGAGCGCATCGGTGTGGCCAAGTCCCCCAACACCATCGAGTACGGCTTCCTGGAGCATTGCCTGCGGGAGGATCTCAACGCCCACGCTGAGCGCACCATGGCCGTGCTGCATCCGGTGAAGCTCACTGTTACCAACTACCCGGAGGGCAAGAGCGAGACGTTCACCGTGGAGAACAACCCCACCGATGCCGAGCAGGGTACCCATGAGATCACCTTCTCCCGTCACCTGTGGATCGAGGCCGATGACTTCATGGAGGTGCCTGTGCCCAAGTACAAGCGCCTGACGCCTGACGGCCCGGAGTGCCGCCTCAAGGGTGCGTATCTGGTCAAGTGCACCGGCTGTGTAAAGGATGCGGACGGCAATGTCACCGAGGTGCTGTGCACCTACGATCCGGAGTCCTCCGGCGGCGATCCCGCCGATGGCCGCAAGGTCAAGGGAGCCACGCTCCACTGGGTGGACGCGGACAACTGCATCGACGCGGAGGTGCGCTTGTACGACAACCTGTTCTCCGATGAGCAGCCCGACGGCCCCGACAAGGATTTCCTGGACTGCCTGAATCCGGAGAGCCTGACCGTGCTTGCCGGCTGCAAGGTGGAGCCGGAGATGCGTAAAGTGGCCGCCGAGTTCGATGAGAAAGAGAACCGTACCGGCGTCAACGCGCCCACATTCCAGTTCATGCGCGTGGGCTACTTCTGCCTGGATAACCGTGACAGCTCCGCGGAGCATCTGGTATTCAACCGCAGTGTGTCTCTGAAGGACAGCTTCAAGAAATAAAAATGAGAAATGTCCCCCGGCCACAGGCCGGGGGACATTTTTTATCTGCGGTTGAGACGCTTGACCTCAAAGTCGGTCTGGGCCAGTATGCCGCCCGATCCGTCTCCGATGCTGAGAGATACGGTGAATATATTTGTCTCCGCGTCGAAACGCAGAGAAAACCCCTCTACTCGCAGCCCGCGGGGATAGGCCGCGGCGCTGAGCAGCTTTTTCTCGCCCAGCAGGATCTGACCGTTTTCATCGATGCGGAAGGCTTCGCCCTCGCCCTCCACGCTGCCCATATTGAGGATGAATATCTGCGTCACACTGCCGTCCTCGTCCTGCGTCACTGTGCCGCAGAAGCGCAGCTTGTCGTTGATGGCGTTGGTCAGTGTGGAGCACAGCTCCTGTGCCTCAGACAGCTTCATGGAGTTGTTGTAGGTATTTCCGGCGAACCGTATGCCCACCACCAGCAGCGCGCTGATCAGCAGTACGATGAGGACGGCGCACAGCAGTTCCGTCAGCGTAAAGCCGCGGCTGTCGCGGAACTTTTTCATGGCGTTTCCTCCGGTGCGGTGTAGTAGAGATAGCCGTTTTCCTCATACAGCTGTACGGAAGTCTGTCCCTGCGCTCCCTTTTCCCCCGTGAGCTTCAGGGTAGGACGGCTCTTTGCCGAGGCCTGACTGTAGCGAAAAGACACATCGATGCCCTGCACCTTGGCGTTGATCTTGGCGGCGGTCATGGCGGCGGTGGTCAGAAATAAGAAAGTCAGTACGATGACCAGTATGGACACCAGCGTCTCCACCAGTGTCTCGCCCCTGCGGTTTTTCAGCTTTTTCACTTCCCCGCCTCCTTTTCGATGGCAGCCTTGACGGCCGGCCAGGAGAGAGTTGTCGTGGTCGTGGTGACCTTGGCATTGGTGCTGTCGGTCAATTCACTGTTCTCGGTGGCCGTAAGGCCGGTGAGCGTCAGCACCAGCCGGCAGTCGCTGCCGCCGTTGGCCAGATGGAGCACGATCGTAATGTCATAGTCCTCAGTCATGGTGAACTCGGCGATCACGTTCGCCATGTCGCTGGTCATTCCGGTGGACAGCGTAATGGTATCTTTATAGGGGGTGTTTCGCCCCTGTTCTACAGCTTTTTTGCCGGCCTTCAGCCATTCCGCCATAAAACCGGTGGGAAGGGTTTTTTCGTTGGTCGTTTCGGTGACAGTGCCGCTGCTGTAGACAGTCTGCACCGTCTCCTGGACAAAAGAGGAGTTCAGAATGTCGTCCCGTATCAGTTCCGCCGCGGAACTGACGGTCAGATACGCCTGCTGGCTCGCTCTGTCGCTTTCAAGATGCTGTGCCGCCGTGGTGGCGGAGGTAAGGATCACTACACTGACCGTGCTGGCCACCAGCAGCAGAAGAAGGGCCATCAGCAGAGTAGCGCCCCGTTCGTCTTTCAGTTTGCGCATGTGCGGCCCTCCTTCCTTTGCGGTGGTTTATATGGTCGCTTCGCCGTCCGCGGTTTCCCCTGCGCTGCCTTCGCTGTCCGCAGTTTCGCTGCCCGTGGAGCCGCTGTTTGCGTTTTTTGCCGCCTGTGGGCTTGTTTTCGCTGGCCTCAGCGGAGGGAGGACTGCCGTTTTCTGCGGTGTCCGGCGCCTTGACGGCGGCGGTGAATGTGGTGTCCTCATACAGGCGAGCAGTAATATCCGGGCTCCAGCCGGTGATCTCGCCGCCCGGCAGGATGTTCTTTTCTGCCAGTTCCTCTGCGGTGGGCGGTACGGCGGGATCGCCGAACCGCACCTGCTTTGTCATGGTGCTGTCACCTATGGCAAAAGTCGCTGTCAGCAAAGTATCAGCCTTCGTCAAGGTGTAGGGAATGGACGGCAGAGTGAACGTGCGGCCCTCGGCGTCCCGCAGCGTGACGGTCAGTGTTACCGGACCGGCCTCCCGGCCCTTGATGGTCAGGGGCCGCACGGTGAACGTGCTGTTGGAAAGCTGTGTGATTTCGCCCAGGGCGGCGCGGTACTCCGTGTCTGTGCCGTCCAGCGCCTCATGCTCTTTGGTGACGGTGCCGGTGCCCGCCGTGCGCTCCGCGGTGACCTTCACGGCCGTGACGGTGAATCCCGCCAGATCGACACTGCTGCCCTGACTGTACAGGAACAGCGTTGCGTCCGCGTAGTCGGGCCTGTTGCTGTATGGCGCACCGGAAAGAACACCGTCTGTACTCTCCTCAAAGGCCGTGCCGTCCCGCGTTAAAATGCTCTGCTGATATGCCGGGGATCCCGGATCGGAGATGTTGGCCACACCCAGTACGCCCTGCATGCGCACCATGGCGGACAACTGCATTTGGCTGGTGAATTCCTGCCCGTTGGCGGTATAGCGGGCGATCACACGGGGCATGTCTTCGCCCTCGCCGATAGCAGTGACGGTGGCAGTGGCATTTGCGGTCACTGTACCGATCGTGATGACCTTGTTGGAGCTGGGTATCACGTCCCACTTGACGCCGGTAAGCGTCTCGCCCTTGCTGTTGCGGGCGGAAAACGCCAGCTCCTTCGTCTCACCCACATACAGGTCTATGGGCAGACCGTCCACGGAGATATCCAGCGTGGCGGTCACGCTCACCAGCAGACGCGCGGTGTAGCCATTCATCTCGGCGATCAGCTCCGTGGAGCCCGTCTGCAGGCCGGTGATGGTCACGGTGTAGGTCCGAATGCCGGTAGAAGTGTCCATCGAGGCCAACATTGGCCCGCTCACCTGCACAACATCCGCTTTGCTGCAGGTGATGACGGGGACATCGGTATCCGCAGCCGTCCGTGTAAAGTGCAGGGTAAGCTCTACGGTGGGGTTGGTGATCATGTCCAGCGTCAGCAGGCCTGTATCCCAGTACAGACCGAAGGAAGGCCAGGTACCGTAGTGGAGGTGGGCCTGGCCGTACTGCGTGTTCTGTGTCAGCACGGTGGGGAAGGGATAGTCCTGCCCTTGCAGGGCCTTTTCACTGCCGGGGAAGCTGTACTTACCACTGGCGGGAGAGCCGTTCTCCTCGGTGGTCACCCAGTGGAAGCTGTCGCCGCCGCTGTTCAGCAGCTCCAGGAAGCTCTTGCCGTTGATGGCCTCCTTGCCGGACATCTGTTCGTAGGTCAAGCCGGTCAAGCCATTGATAGTGTAGACGTTGTTTTCGCCGGTGTGCCAGGTGTAGTCGTTCACATAGCTCAGATCGCCTTCAAGCATGTCCCGGCGGGCGTTGTCATTCGCGAGAATGTCAGACAGAGATTTTTTGTTGCCTAGCCACGAATTCCGCGTGGCGCCGTAATACTTCGGCAGCTGTGTGAAGTCAATTTCGGCACTGCGGTTCAGATAGTAGCAGTTGTTGATGGTCAGAGAGGCGGAGCCCTCGCCGGCGCGGTCGGCGATGCTGCCGATGAGGGAGATGCCGGTGATGGTGCCCTCCATGGCGGGGAAGGTCATGTAGGTGTAGCAGTTGTTGTATTTGGGATTGCCGTCGGTGCTGCCGCCATCGGCGCCGGTGAAATTCATGAAGTTGGCGGAAAAGCCGCTGCCGCCCACACCGCCGAGGTACACATAAGTGTCGGGGCCGTTATTATTGCCGCCTCCGGACATTTTGACTTCCTGCGCTACGGCGGGATCGGCAAAGTCGCTGTCACTCCCGCCGGAGACAATACGCCCCTTCAGAAGGTCTTCACTTACAGTGATTTTCCCGCCGGTATAGCAGTCGGTGACGGCGTAGCGAACACCGCCCGCCAGTCCGCCCACACGGACATAGTTGCCCCAATCCGCCTTGGTAAGGTTGCCGTCGGTATCTGTATGGGTGCAGTTGATGCTTAGAGTCACCACCGAGGAGCATTTGTTCAGGTTGACGTTGGACACGCCCACCAGTCCTCCGATGGCGGCTTCGCCCGCCTGCTGCCGGTTCTTGCTGTTGTCGGCAACAGTGTATCCGGCAATGGCACAGTTGGTGATGACGCCTATATCGTTTTGATAGTTATAGGCAATACCTACCAGCCCGCCCAGAGCGTAGGAGGTGATGTAGTTTGTAACGCTGTCCGGACCGCTGGAGGGAGTGGCATCGGTTTTGCGCTGGATGACGGCGTTGTTGTCGCTGTACAGCACAATGTTCTTGATCTCCGCGTCGGCGGTGGTGCCGAACAGGCCCACATTGTAGCAGTAGGAGGTGATATCCACATTCTTGATGTAATAACTGCCGCCGTCATAGCTGCTGCCGAACCAGTTGTACAGCACCAGGTTATAACTCCAGTTCGGACTGTTGTTCACTGCCCCGGCGATGGGATGGAAATCGTAATTCGCGGCTGTCCCATCGGCGGCGGTGCCGCGTCCTGCGCCGTTGAGATCATGCGTCTGCTTCCAGTAGCGGAAGGGGCGTTCCCCACCGTCAGATCGATGCCGTGAACGTTGGACTACGTTCCCACTCCAATCTGTGTTGTATTCATATCCGCCTTCGGCGTCCTCTTTTGCCTGTGTATACTTTACCTTGCTGGACGTGTACTGCAGATAGGGGTAGTACTTATAGTCGCTTGCGCTGCCGGTCACATTGTGGCTGGTGCTGCCTTGGCCGTCGATATAGCTCCAGTTGATATACTGCAGCTGCTCCACGGAGCGCACCTGATAGGGGTTTAAGGCCGTGCCCGGCGCAGCATCCGAGGTCAGGGCGAAGGCATCGCCGAAGAAGGGACTGACCGTATAGATGATATTAAGATCTCCCTGCGTCAGCGTCCATAGGCCGTTGCCCGCTGTGCCGCTGGTCACGCGCAGTCCCGTGTCGGATGTGCGGTAGGTGACAAATCGCAGCCCCGGCATCTGCACCTCCAGAGCCTCGGCAGCCTGGGGATAGTAGCCGTCCTTCGAGGTGCCGCTGACGGTCAGTGAGGGCTCGCTGTCGCCCTTGGCCCAGTAGTAGCCGTAGCCGTAGTCGGTGATGACATTGCCGTCGTCGTGTGTCTGGCACAGGCTGTGGTCTTCCTTGTAGACGCCGTTCTCATATCCGATGTAGGAGAGGTGATAGCCGGATGTTCTGCCGCTGGAGTCATATTCATACTCCCAGTACAGCAGGCCCAGCGTGCCCATGTCTGCCGGAGTCACCCAGTCGCCGTAGTGTACACGGCTGCCGTCGTGTCCGGTGACGCTGCCGGGATAGGGATAGGCCTTCCCGTCGGAGTCCTGTGTATTGCCGTGGTCGAAGGAGCGGGCAACGCCCACATAGCCGAAGCCGCTGAGAGGGCCGCGCAGCGCCCGCAGCTCGGCCTCGTTGATCGGTTTCGCACCGGACTGATCGCTGTATTGATACAGCCGAACGCTGTCGATAAAGCGATAGGTGCCGCCGCTGAGGTAGTAGCAGCTGACCACGCCGCCGGTGGCGGGCGCGAAGCCGTAGGTATCCGCACCGGGAGAACTCAGCGCCGTGGCGCAGTAGCTGCTGCGCAGAGAACCGGTGTTCGCGGCGGTGAAGCCGCCCAGTACCACGCCGTCGCCGCGTATCTGGCTGATACCGATGCTGGCCATGGTATAGCTCTGCTGTATCGAGCCGCCGTTGCCGCCCGCAAATCCGCCCGTGTACAGGCGGGCGTAGTTGCTGTTGGCGGTAATGGAGGGCGCGCTGACGCCGGCGGCGCGGATAATGCCGCCATTGTAGCCCACCAGTCCGCCCAGATACAGGATGCTGCCGTCGCGGGCGTCGCTGCTGATGGTATAGCCCGCCGCCGCGCAGTTGTAGATGGTGCCGTCGCTGCGCCCGGCCAGCGCCCCGGCATAGGCGGTGCGCAGGGACACATGCCCCGTCAGGGACACAGAACGGCTGTATTCTCCGGCGGTCAGAATGGTGTTGCGGATGGTGCCGGTGCTCAGACCGAACAGCCCGGCGTAGTCGCTGCCCTCCGCACCGGCCACAGACGGACCGACGATGGGGAACCCGCCGCCGTCGTACACATGGCTGAACGGCGCGTCAGTGCCGGTGCCTATGGACTGCTGGCTGGTGACAGAGAGGCGCATGGCATATGTCCACCAGTCATAGCGGTTGTAGTCGATACTGCGCTCCTGCTGGAACACGGTGTCCTGATCCAGCTTAGGCCTGTACTGCTCGTAGTACAGGCTCAGATTGTACAGGTGCCGGGCTGTGCGCAGACTGATCTCCTCCGGCGCCTCCGGCGCGGAGCTGCCCTCGATCACGCGGCAGGCAAAATGAGGATTGAAGAAGTAGGTGACGCTGTCCACCTGTACTTTCTGATAGAAAGCAGAGGAGACCTCGTCGGTGTTGATAAGCTCCTTCGGCAGGGGGAACAGCCAGTACCCGTTTTTCATATCCTCCGCGTCACTGGGATAGAGCGTCGCGGTGCGGGGTTCGCCGTTCAGCGTGTACTGTACGGTCACGGCCTGGGTGGGCAGGACGTGATACACCATGCCGTAGCCGTCTCCCACCACGGTGCCCGTGGTCTTGACGGTAGAGAGGTTAGCGCCCAGGAAACCGTAGGTGCCGTCGTCATACTTTTCATAATAGGCCAGAGCGCCGGATTCAAAATCCGCCTGCCAGTCGCCGTAGTGGGTCAGTCCCGCCAGCCTGGGGTAGGAGTAAGCACCCAGATACATATTGGCCATCAGGTTGTAGGGCACGGTGTCCCCTGTGTCCGCGGTGAAGGCGCTGCCCAGGATCTTTACGCCCTCTGCGCGGTTCGATCCGCTCCAGCTTTCGTAGTTGATATAATTCGTGCCGGGCAGATCGCTGTCGCCGTACGCCATGTAATAGACGTTTGTCAGTTTAGGCGCATCGCTGCCGGAGGCTTGACCGGTGGAATATGTCAGCCTGTCCGACGTGCCCAGCGGGGCGCATGCGCTGTAGCAGGAGGTAAGCTGGTCTCCGTTGGTGACAGGCCCGCCCACCAGACCTGCGGTGGTATTGGCAGTCTGGAAGCCCGCAGCGTAGCAGTTGGAGAGAATAATATTCGTGGTGCCTATGCATTTGCCCAGCAGTCCGCCGGTAATGCCGCTGCTGCCGGTGGCGTACAGATAGCAGTCCGCATAGCAGCGATCCGCCATCAGCGTGACGCTGTCGGAGCGTCCCACCAGCCCGCCGGCGCTTTCGGTGCCCTGGATCACGGTGGCGGCAAAACTGTTGGTGACGGAGAGATCGCAGCTGCCGGTATATTCCACCAGCCCGCCTGCGACATTGCCGCTGATCCAGATATCCTTCTCTGTTTTGGCGCTGAGCCTGTCACGGGAGCGGCTGAGATAGACCTGGCAGCCGTCCATGACGGTGTTGCCGCGCAGCCGACCGGCCAGCCCGCCCGCGCTGCCGCCGGCGGAGATGTTGGCGCCGCACAGCCGCACATTGCGCAGGGTGCCGGCGAAGTGCTGGAACAGGCCGCCGTCGCCGGCGGTATCCACGGTCAGCCCGTAGATCACAGGATGATAGACCTTTCCGTCTACGGTGACGCTGCTCTCGAAATACGTCAGATTTTTGTTGTCAATGGGGGTGAACTTACGGGAGTGATACAGGCGGTTCCAGTCCTCGTCTGCGCTGTCGTTGGAAAACTGGATATCCTGCTCCTGCCGCGCCTGCTTGATGGCCGCCGGCAGCCCGGAGGCGCTGTCCAGGTTCTGCAGATGCCGCGCATAGGTGATGATCGCGGTGCTGCCGCCGTTCTCCACCGCCTTGAACAGACTGTTGGTCTGCAATGTTTCGGTAACGGAGTCTACCAGACGGCTGTCGCTCTCCACCTCCACCTTGATGGTCAGATCAGCGCCGGGTGTCAGGTGTACGCCGGTTGCGGCGTTGCGGAACCGCGTCTGCTGTGAGAAGCGCCTGCCCTCCGTCATCGAGTCCAGCACCATAGTGACGGTATAGGTGCGGTAGGAGTACGATACCTCCGGCTCCGTCAATTCGATGCGCCTGGTGGTGTGTGCGCCGTCAGAGACAGTCACATAGAAATGCAGCGGATCCAGCGGTGTGTCGCAGGTGATGCGCAGCAGCTGTTCGCGGTTGATGATCTCCATCTGCGGTGTCAGCTTGCCTGTGGACTCCGCCTGTACGCTGTCTCCGCCGTAATAGCCCACCGTGGCCCCGGCACTGAGACGCTGGCTGCGGTAGCGCAGCAGATTGAAGCTGCTGAAGGTATAGCTTATGGGCTTTTCGCTGTAGAACACGGCGTACACGCTGCCGCTGTCCGGATCGAACTCTATCACCCACTGGTTATCCCACAGCTGGCGCTCCAGCTGTGTCTCCGGGAGGATGGCTGCGGCGGCGGAGCCGTCGGTGGTCTTGGTGCCGGAGGTCACATAGTACAGGGAGGTCTTTTCCTCGGCGGCGTCCATAGGAGAACCGCCCAAAAGTTGCGAATTACCGCTATTGTAGTTCAGGTCATACTTGGGGTTAGCACTATCTGCAGCACCGGGGCCCCGGAGGAAAGCGGCCTCGTCGGTAGGAACAACAGTATTGTCAGACAGCATGGCGATCTGCCACTCAGCGTACATGGCACGAACATTTGCCACGTCAGCGGATTCCTTAGCCTTGGTCAGAGCACCATTGAACACGGGGATGGCGATGGCCACCAGCACGGCGATGATCGCCACGACGATCAGCATCTCCATCAGAGTGAAGCCCTTCTTGTTGTTGAGTTTTTTCAGCATGTGAGTGTCTCCTTTTTGATTTTTCTATATCGTCCCGCGGTGTTCCGCGGGGTTGATACCTTGCTTATATGCCGCCGTACAGGCTGAACAGGGGCAGATACACCGCCAGCAGCAGCAGGACCACCAGCACCGCCAGGCAGATGGTGATCACCGGCTCCAGCACCGACAGCAGCCGGGCGGTGGTCACCGCCACCTCGTTGTCGTAGTAGCCGCCGATCACGTCCAGCGTCTCCTCCAGCGAGCCGGAGCGCTCGCCCACGCCCACCATTTCGGTGAGCATCTTGGGGAAGTAGTCGATCTCGCCCATGCTCTCGGCGATGGTGCGCCCGCGCTCCACGTTCTGCTTGACCTGCTGCACCGCCAGCGAGAAGGTGTAGTTGCCGATGACCTGTCCCGTGACCTCCAGTGCGCGGGGCACCGGCAGTCCGGCGGCCAGCATCGTGGCCAGACTGTGGGCGAACTGGCCCGCGGCGCTCATGGCGTGCAGCCGGTGCAGCGGGGCCTTTGTAAGGCTCCAGGAGGCCAGGGCGGCGCGCCCGCGGTCCGTGCGGCGGGCCGTCAGATAGGCGGCGGCCAGCAGGGCCAGCAGCGCCAGCACCAGCCACCACCATTGGGTGAAGAAGCCGCTGACGGCCATCAGGGCTCTGGTGATGCCGGGCAGGCTGCCCGCGCCCATCTCCTCAAAGGTCCGGGTAAAGGCGGGAACGGCCACGGCGATGATGACGAACACGATGATGGCCACAACGATGACCATCGCGGGGTAGGTGAGGGTGCTTACGACCTTGGCCTTGGTCTTGGCGGAGCGGTCGTAGTACTGGTGCAGGCGGCGGAAGCATTCCTCCAGCGTGCCGGACTGCTCGCCGGCGCGGATCGTCTCGATAAACGTTTTCGGCAGGTAGGGGGCGTTGTTCTCGAAGCTCTGGGCCATGGAATAGCCCGCGCCCACCTCCTCGGCCACCTTGTCCAGCATGCGGTGCAGCTGCTTGTTCTTGGTCTGGGCGGCCACCATGGCCACGCAGCGCTCCGCCGGCAGGCCGGAGGCCAGTATGATGGAGAACTGGGAGCACAGCAGCGCCAGCTCTTTTTCCTTGATTTTGAAGGCGATGGGCCGGGTGAGAAGGTTTTCCTGCTTTTCGGGGACCTCCTCCAGCTTCGTGATGACGGCCACGGTGTCGCGCAGCTTGCCGGCGGCCTCGAACTCGTCATAGGCACGGAGGATGCCGGCGACCTTCGTCCCGTCAGCTGTCTGGCCTTTATAGCGGAATGTGATCATGGGCGGCTGTCCGCTCCTTTCTCATCGTAAAGCCTCTCGCGTAAGGAAAGGCGGCAGCGTGAAGCGCCTGCGGGGTGCCCGTCACTCCGCGGTGGTGTTGATGGTGCGGGCGGCCTCCGCTGCGGAGGTGACGCCGGAGAGCACCAGCGCCCGGCAGCTCTCCTGCATGGTGGTGAAGCCGTCCTCGCGGGCGGCGGCCAGCAGCGTGTCGCCGTCGGCGCCCTGGTTCACCAGACGCCGCAGGCGGCTGTTGAGCATCAGGATCTCGAAGGCCGCGCGGCGGCCGATGTAGCCGGAATGGCGGCACTCCGGGCAGCCGGCGCCCTTGTAGAACGTGACGTCGCTGCCGGCGGGCAGGCCCAGCAGAGCCAGCTCGTCGTCCGGGGGACGGTAGGCGGTCTTGCAGTGGGGGCACAGCTTGCGCACCAGGCGCTGGCTCACCACGCCCCGCAGGGCGCTGGATACCAGCCAGGGCTCCACGCCGATGTCCTCCAGCCGGTACACGGCGGAGACGGCGTCGTTGGTGTGCAGGGTGGAGAATACCAGATGGCCGGTGATGGCCGCCCGCATGGCGATGGAGGCTGTTTCGCCGTCGCGGATCTCGCCCACGGCGATGATGTCCGGATCCTGCCGCAGAATGGCGCGCAGGCCGCTGGCGAAGGTCATGCCGGTCTTTTCGTTGATCTGGCACTGGTTCACGCCGGGCAGGTGGTATTCCACGGGATCCTCCAGCGTGACGATGTTGATCTCGTCGCGGGACAGATCCCGGAGCATGTTGGACATGGTGGTGGACTTACCGGAACCGGTGGGGCCCACCAGAAGGATGACGCCGCTGGTGTTTTTCAGCAGGGCGTTGTAGTTGTCCAGGTCGCGGCCCTCCAGCCCCAGCGCGGATCTGTCCAGCGCCTGGGCGGACTTGTCCAGCAGACGGAGCACGATCTTTTTGCCGTACACCGTGGGCATGGAGGAGATACGCAGATCCAGACTGTGGCCCCGGACAGGGACCAGCGCGTGGCCGTCCTGGGGGATCTTGTGCTCGGCGATGTTCATGCCGCCCATGATCTTAAGGCGGGAGAGCACGGTGTTCTGCAGGTCGGCGGGCACCGTCAGCATCCGCTGGAGCAGGCCGTCGATGCGCATGCGCACCACCATTTCGCCGTCCTGGGGCTCCAGGTGGATGTCGCTGGCCCGCTGGGAAAAGGCCCGCTCGATCAGGGAGTTGACGAAGCGGATGGTGGGGGCGGATTCCTCCGGATCTGTGGCGTCGTGGGCCATCTGGGCGGGGATGATATTCTCGCTGCCGCCGGCCTCGCGCTTCATCTCCTCGATAACGCGGGCGGTGCCCACGCTGCCGTACAGGCGCTCGATGGCCTGCTCCGCGGCCTTGCGGGTGGCGATCATGGGCACGATGCGCTTGCGGGAGGCGGTCTTGACCTCGTCCTGGGCCACGAAGTCCAGGGGATCGCTCATAGCCAGGAACAGCCGGTCCTGCATCAGCTTCACCGGCACTACGCAGAATTTCTTTGCCAGGTTGCGGGGGACGTATTGGGCCAGCTCCACCGGAATGGATACGGCGGTCAGATCCACAAAGTCCACGCCCAGCTGCACCCGCAGCGCGTCGATCAGCTGCGCTTCGGTGATAAGGCCGCTCTGAATGAGTACGTCGCCCAGCCGTTGGCCGCTCTCCTTGGGCATCGCCAGGGCCTGCTCCAGCTGCGCCTCGGTGATCACACCGGAGGACACCAGCAGGTCGCCCAGACGCATATAGGCCATGTCAACGCACCTCCTGACAGTACACAGCGTTTCCTGCCGCGGAATTTGTCTGTGCTGCAAAACGTCAGCGATGACGGCAAAAACGGTAATTGGTAAAAAATGGCAATAAATAAGTAGGGGCGAAAACGCGGCGCGCATAGTGCGTGTCGCGGTAACGTTTTCAACCCCTACAGTACTATTTACTGTATAACGCAGACGCTATATCATAACCGTTGAAAAATTTCAACTGTCAATTCTGCTTTTTTCGCGTTTTTACGCATTTTGTCTACAAATTTTTCGCATTGTGTGATGATAAATTTCACTAAATCACGAAAACCAGCCTTTTTTCCTGCGCGGCGGCGGTGGCGGTGGATCCCGGCGGAACGGTTTATCCACCAGAATAATGTCGTCGCCGAACTTCTGCACGCACTCCCAGGGGATATAAAAGTCCTCGCCCCGCCCGAACAGCCCGAAAAACCGGCATGGCCCAAACACGATCAGCGCCTTTATACTTCCCTCCGGCAAAGCGACTTCCACATCTCCCACACATCCCAGCCGGCAGCCGTCGCACAGATTGATGACCTCTTTGCGCCGCAGCAGCGTAAATCTGCACAGCATCGGCGTCACCTCCTGCCGCTACTCTATGAGCGGTGCAGGTCGTCCTATTCCGTCGAATTCAAGGGGTTTCCGCCGCAGGGAATAACCGCCGCTCCGCCGGGAAATACTGCCACTATCACGATGAAGGCAGGTGGCATAATGCGGAGCAGAGTGGAGATCAGCGGCATCAACACGGCAAAGCTGCCTGTGCTGAAAAACGACGAAATGACAGCGCTGCTGCACCGGGCACGGGAGGGGGATGCCGGAGCCCGCGAGAAGTTGATTTACGGAAATCTGCGCCTGGTGCTCTCGGTGCTGCAGCGGTTTGCGGGGCGGGGCGAGAGCGCCGATGATCTGTTTCAGGTGGGGTGTATCGGCCTGATGAAAGCCATCGACAACTTCGACGTGGCGCAGCCTGTAAGGTTCTCGACCTATGGCGTGCCCATGATCGTGGGGGAGATACGGCGGTATCTGCGGGACAACAGCGCCCTGCGGATCAGCCGCAGCATGCGGGACACCGCGTACAAGGTGCTGCGGGCACGGGAGGCGCTGCTGGCAGAGACACAGAGGGAGCCCACGGTGGAGCAGCTGGCCCGGCATCTGGACATCCCCCGTGAGGAGGTGGTGTTCGCCATGGATGCGCTCAGTGATCCGGTGAGCCTGTACGAGCCGCTGTACGCCGACAGTGGCGACACGGTGTGCGTGATGGATCAGGTGCGGGACGAGAAAAACACAGATGAAGGCTGGCTGGACCGCATTGCGCTGAAGGACGCCATCGGGAAGCTGGATCCCCGGCAGCGGAGCATACTTGCCCTGCGCTTCTGCCAGGGCAAGACGCAGATGGAGGTTTCCTCCGAGATCGGCATTTCCCAGGCCCAGGTGTCGCGCCTGGAGAAAACGGCGCTGGGCAGCATCAAGAAGAATATGTAAAGAACCCCCGGCTCTGCCGGGGGTTCTTTATTGCCGAACAATGTTTACAAACCGGCCCTTTTCTTTTGGGAAAGATTGGTG